>JANMHA010000398.1:0-16090 GCA_031374925.1 Pirellula sp.
CGAATGGCTCGACCGACACCGAAGGATAACGCTCGCCGAGCGATGTTCGGTTGGTTGACTGATAAGAGCATCGACAAGTGGGCTCCGGCAACGGAAGCCGACTTGCCGGTCGAAGTTCAGTCGCTGATCGCGTACCGCAACTCGGAGAGCGAAGAAGCACAAGCGTTGATCGCTGGTGGACTCGATAACGTCCGATGGGATTTGTTGTCCGATGCCGCCAAGGGACCGACGGTTTGGGCTGCACTTGCTCGCAAGATGGGTCCGCAGGCACTGCGTATGAACTTGAACACGTTGCTGCGACACGATGTGTTTCACGTAGCTTCGTCTCTCCGAGACGAAGGGGCAGGAAATGTCCGCCTCGGAGATGCGGACCTACGGATGGTTGATTACGTCGCTGACCGGATCGCTGACGAGTCGGAGATTCGTAGATCGAAGCAGTTCCCGTATCAGTACTTTGCTGCGTACGTGAACGCGGATGACAATGTACCGCAGAAGATCAAGACTGCGCTGCATAAGGCAGCCGAGATCGCCTGTGGAAACGTACCGGAGTTGCCGGGACCGGTTGTTATTGGTTTGGATACGTCTGGATCGATGAGCAGCGCGGTCACGGGTAACCGCGGACGAGGTGCAACTTCGAAGATGCGATGCATCGACGTGGCTGCACTGTTCGCCGCAGCAATCCTGCGACGCAACCCGGACAGCGTTGTGATTCCGTTCGATACTTCGGCATACGATGCCAAGATGGATCCAAACGATTCGATCTTGAGCATTGCCGAGCGATTGGCAAAGTACGGTGGTGGTGGAACAGATTGTTCGCTGCCGTTGGTAGCAGCCAACCAGAAGCATGCGAAGCGCAAGTTCGCCGGCATCGTTCTCGTTAGCGATAACGAAAGCTGGGTTGGAACAGGTCGGCACGGTTCGACCGGTGTGATGACGGCTTGGGAAGCCTTCGTTGCCAACCAGCGAAAGCTGGCGGGTAAGGAAGCCAACCCGAAGCTAGTTTGCATCGACCTGCAACCGTACCAGACGGTTCAGGCTTGTGAACGAGCTGACATCATGAACATCGGTGGCTTCAGTGACACCGTGTTCAACGTGATCAGTACATTCCTCGCCGACAACAACCAGCGATTCGTTGCTGAAGTCGAAGCGATCGAACTGTAACGCGATTTGGACTCCGGTCCAATCGTTGTATACTTGAAACCAGACACCCGCGGGTCGGCGTTCCAGCTCGCGGGTGTTGTTTTTTGATACTAAGAAGCAAAATGGATCCTGCCTGATGCTTGAGCGGTTTTGATCTGAAGCTTTCACTATTCAGAATTTTCGTAGCCGATATAATCGCCAATAGTTGTGCAAACGACTATTTTCCACGTTTTCCCGTTCAATGGACCAAGGGATAAAGGACGAGACCGACGATCGCTGCAGCAAGCACGACAATCGGCTCTGGCAGTTTCTTAAATCGGAGCAAGACCGCAATCGTTATCAATAGCAAAGCGATCTTGGGCCATTCTGGGTTCCAGTCATTCGTGAATATAGTTCTCCGTCCTAGTACAACACATGATCCAGCAATGGCACCGACAGCGGCAGCAGTTACGCCATCTACGAAGGCGACAATTCCTGGTCGCTTGCCATGCTTCTTGAAATAAGGTGCAGGAAGGATAGTGAATAGGTAACAAGGCAGAAACGTTGCCAAAGCCGCAACTGATGCCCCTAGAAAACCGGGACCAAATCCACCTTCTCTTCCCGTGACGATGTAACCGATGAAACCAACGGTAATGACAACAGGCCCTGGAGTGATCATCGCAACTGCGACTGCATCCAGAAATTCTTGGTCGTTGAGCCAGCCATATTCCTTGACAACGCCACCATAGAGAAAAGGAACGATGGCAAGACCGCTTCCAAAGACAAACGCACCTGCTTTGGTGAAGAAAAATGCGATCTGCGTCAACAACTCGCTAAGCGGTGCCTTTACGGAAGCAAAAAACATGAACGGTTGGATTGAAATACTTGCGACCGTCGAATTCGGCTTGCGCCACCACGGGATGCGCGTCGAAAGAACCAACAATCCCGCACCAATGAAAAGAAGAATATTCTCGCTCTCCGTAATGATCGTCGCAACCGCACTCGCCAAGTAGATTGCCCAAAGGAGCTTTTGCTTACCCAGCGTTTTTTGGGTTAGCTTGGTTGCACTGATCGAGATGATGCCAATGACGCTCGCGCCCACACCATAGAAAACCGCTTGCATCCATCCAATCCCGCCAAATCGAACGTAGGCCCAACCTAGTGCAAGTACCATAAGGAAAGACGGCAATACGAATGCGGTGCCAACGACGGTCGCACCGAAAACTCCGTAATGAACGTATCCCAGATAGATCGCAAGTTGTGCCGCAAGCGGTCCAGGCATCAATTGCGCTAGAGTAAGTCCCTCTTTGTACTCGGTCTCTGAAATCCATTTACGATTCTCCACGAGGTCGCGGTGCATGTAACCGACGAGAGCAACCGGCCCTCCGAACCCAAATGTTCCGAGTCGTAATGCATATCTTGCGAGCTCATTGAGTTGGTAACCGGGAGCAATTGAAGAATCGCTGGTCATAAGTTAGGCTTTGCTGACTAAGATACTCTGTCGCAGAATTACCGCAAAGATTGCGTGAACAATTGACTTCAGAATCGCTTGATGCCGTTTTCAACGCTTATTTTCCAGATCTTACCTCTAGTAAACGAATCCGATTGCCGATTCTAACGATTGTGAGTTTGAATAGCACGGGTTCTCTCGCAACGTCACCATAACGAGTGCTAGGTATTGTGCGTTTGATTTTTGACTGACCGGAACTCCGGAGGTCGCATTATGTGACCAAGGAGAGTCTTATGCGGTTTTCGAAGGGACTATGGCATGTCATTGCTGGCCGATTTGTAGGGCTGGTATATCATTTCGCCTTTCTAGCCCATGTTATTTCGTTAACTACGGCGATCGAATCGTGTAGCACAGCGACGGCGCAGGGCTTGGTACAAGATCCTACCGAGCAGCACTTCCGCATTGCTTCGCCTCCTGCACCGAATCAAGAATCGGAAGCTCTGGTAAACGCTATTCCGATGAACGCGGACCGTTCCGTTGACAATCCTGAGGTCCAGAAGGATCTAGCGGCTCGCGTCGCGGATCTTGAGAAAGCGTTGTCCGAATCAAAGGAAAGCAACAAAAAACGGGAGCAGAAAGAAAAAGACATCAAGGAAAAGGCGGATAAAGAGAAGGCGGAGGCTGAACGAAAGAAGCGAGATTGGAACGACGTCTCTCAAGAGAAATGGACGGTCAAACTGGGAGGGCACGTCCAAATGGACTATATCAACTGGGCCAATGCTGATCCCGCAATTGTCGACGCTGACAATTACTTCAGCTATCGACGACTGCGATTAGTCGCAGATGGTACTGGCTACGGCATATTTGATTTTCGATTGCAGATGACTTTAGAACCGGGAACTGGATCGCACGAAAGCCAGTTTGCCTCACCGGACGTCAAAGATGCCTACGTATCGATGAACGAGATTCCTGGAATCGGACGGATTCGAATCGGCAACTTCTTCGTCCCGTTCAGCCTGGAACAGGTAACGAACGACACCAACAATATCTTCAACGAACGATCGATTCCCTCGCAGGGTATCTTTGCTGCAGATCGTGAAGTGGGTGTGGCCTGCTACAATCACTCGCTGAACTACAGAACGTCATGGGCTGGCGGGCTCTTCTTTGACGACATCAGCGACACTGTCAAGACCAGGATTGATAACAACCAGGGTTACCGTTTGAGCGGCCGATTGAATTGGTTACCCTACTACGATGAGCCTTCTGACGGGCGCTATCTCATTCACACGGGTATAGGCATCCTACACACAGACGACTATGACGATCGGGTTAGGTTTCGTGCACGACCACAGATTCAGCGAGGCCCCGTTCTGATCGACTCGGGCAATCTGTTAGCCGATTCCTATTCTACCGGCAACCTAGAATTGGCCATCGTTTGGGGACGAGTCACCTTGCAAAGCGAAGCGTTCCTATCTAGCATTCATATGCTCTCGGGACCAGATGCCACCGTTGGCGGAGCCTATTCTCACTTGAGCTATTTTCTTACGGGTGAGAATCGTACATACGAGCGGTTTGGTCAACACGGTGCGCAGTTTGGTCGAAACAAACCGTTCACCAACTTCTTTGCGTCGCCTGGCGGCGTTGGCTGGGGAGCCTTGGAAGCGAAAGCCCGCTGGTCAACGCTGAATCTGACGGATGTCAGTTCAGGACAGTACAACGATTTGACCGCCGGCTTGAATTGGTACTGGTCGGACCGAACGCGAATCATGTTCGACTGGATACATCCATTTACATCCAGCGACACAGTATTCGGCTCAACCGAGTCCGACCTGTTTGCTATGCGTTTCGACGTCAACTGGTGAAATCGAATACTCAATCGAGTGACTGCCGGCGGAGTCACTAACAGCGTCAAATATCTCAATTCGGCATTGAAAGGAACATCAATATGAAGCTAATCAAGTGCGCCATCGTGGCGTTGGCAACCATCGGACTAGTAACCCTGGGTATAGTTCCTGATACAAGCTTCGCGCAAGAATCCTGCACTTGTGCCCATTGCAAAAAGCAGACTCCGTGCACCAAAGTTTGCCACTTGGTTTGCGAGGAAAAGAAGATCGAAATTACCTGCTGGGGTTGCGAGCGCGAAGAGTTCTGTGTGCCCGGGCCGAGTATACCAAAATGCGATCACTGCAAAGAATTCAATTGTTCTTGCGAAGTTGGGCTCAAACAGAAAGTTACTTCAAAGCCCAAGCCATTCTGTTGGACGAATTGGCTACCCGGCGGCGCTTCAGTTAGGAGTAGGAAGAAGTTGATGAAACGAACCGAAACTCAGACGGTCCCAAGCCATAAGTGGGTGGTCGAAGACTTGTGCGGCGAGTGTAAACAGCAAATCGCCGATGCGAAAAGCAATTGAACCCCCGCTTAGCAGATGGGTTGGTTCGGGTTGACTTCGTCGATCGTGGAATGCTTTAGTCTACAATTGTTGAATGTAATACGATCACACATGCGATCATGCACTTTGAAATTGCGTTCTGACTAGACAACTTTGAGGCTCGCATGATCTTCTCGCGACAGCAGGACGTCAATACTGATGGCCTGCTGTCCAATGTCATAGCGTTGACTAAGGATCTATTTCCGAGTTAGTTATTCTTCAACTGCGACCTCGCTACCGTCGCGAGAAATCCAACGGGCAAGAGTTCTGATGTCCACGTTCTGGGACACGAATCGAGTACTGCCGTCTACGAACGAGGCGTTGGTTCCACCAGTATGGAACGCATAAATCTGCCCAGTTCCATCCACTCCGTAATAGGGATGTGGATAGGTTCCGAGAACTTCACCATTTGTGGCGTTAATCGCACAAGGGCCAGGGAAAGTGAGACCATCGTTAGAAGTACCGCGAAGTACGTTCAACTCAGAAGCAGGTCTGCACCAGCCGCTACCATTGATTCGATTTGGACTGCCGACAACGGCCGCGAGCGAGATTTTATTCCGCCTGTAGATGTTCGGACGGCCCGCTGATTCGAAGAAATGTGCTGTGTTGCTAGTACCATCAGCAAAGCTTCCGAAGGTCAATTTGATTGTCTTCGAAATCGCTCCATTGGTCGCAACGGCCGACTCTTTGTCTACCAGGCCCAACGTAAAGAGTTGAGGGTCGACACCATAAAAACCAGCATAATCCCCATTTGCGACTCGATGCTGATATGCCGGGCTAACATCCGGGGCACCGTCAAGAACTTGACCTGCAACGGGGTTGGAGGGGCACCCATACATCGCAATTTTGGTTCCGAACAAATCGTAGTTGAGCGCTCCGGTCGGTCCACCGTTTGGTGTTATGTCCGACCAGTTCTTGGTCAAGTCAATACTTTGATACAAGCTGTTCTGTTCAATGTATGGCAAGATATGCGTTGCCCAACGAACTCGAACCGTGCTCGTTGCGGAAGGTCTCAAGTTACTAGGAAAGAACTTGAGTGCACAATGATGATTGTGAAAGGCGAGCTCGATTTGACGAATGTTGTTGGAGCAAGACATACGGCGGGCTGCTTCCCTCGCCGATTGAACCGCGGGCAACAGCAAACCAACCAGGATGCCGATAATCGCGATCACGACCAACAGTTCGACTAGGGTGAAGCCACGGCGGCGACTTGTATTTTTTTTGGACACTTTAATTCTCATTTCTAACGGTTAATGTGATTTTTTGATTGATGTGTTGAGGTTTGCTTTTTGATTATCGAACTTCAAAAGGCGAAAGAGTGTTCTGAGTCGCTGCTACACTTGCCTTGAGGCCTGAAGTATTGGGCGTGCTAAGCTTCGCTGGCAGGCGATTTGTCGCCCCAATCTGCGGATTGTCATTGAGCCACTGTTCTATCGTGACTTCGTATTCTCTGATCGGGGCACCATCGCCCGAATCATAAGTGGTCAAAGTAAACTCACCATTCGCATTTGAAATCGCGCGTGGTTTGAGGAAACCATCTGGCGGATTCTTGGCGTGAAATATGACCGTCGCGTTCGGGACGCCAACACCTTTTTTCACAACCTTGCCACTTACCTTGTGAGTAGGCAACCTCGCTTCTTCTTTGGCACATCCCAAGGCTGGCACGATACAACAACAAGCCACAATGACCAGCAGCTTTTGTCGGCTTCCATATCGATCCTGTGAAGCATTTTGCCCTTGCGTGTTCCACACGCTTTGTAATCGCATCATCCTAGCTCCCTCATGTCGTCGTTCTGGATAAGACCAAGAATGCGACAACGGATGTCCTGTGCTCTAGAGTACCAGTGGCACAGGACTAAGTTCTTTGAATGCCTCTCGTTTTTTCGAGTCAGCGATCGTTAATCTGTTTGCTCAAGCAGAACGCGTCGAGCGACCCAATCGCATTTTTTCTGTGCGATCTATCTGCACCACGACTCCATCCTGAACGATTACGTTTACACTTCCAAACTTGAGGCCACGAAGTGCGCCCCCAATCTGATCGAGAGACAATCGCAATTCTTGTTCCAAAGGAGGGTTGTTCGAGAAATTATCGTTGGTTGTTTTTGAAGGCTGTTCTTGACTCGTCATGACATGCTTTCGGCTGAAGACTAATTTCTCCTTGAATAAGCAACTGAGTATAAGGTTCTTGGCTTATCTCACGTAGCAGCGTCTCTCCGAGACGCTGATTTTCGCGAGTCTCGGAGAGACTTTCCTACGTGTTTTGCCGAACTACTTATGCATGGGTGCTTAGTCCGGGCTAAATGCTGTAATCGGGTACGAAGACTCTGGCTTTGTTCGGATGAACAAAAACCGAGTCACCTAATTGCAAACGGAGTTCCATAAGTTGCTCCATGGTGACATCGACTCGGATTTCTTCCTTGTTAGTCAACTCCAGCGAGATCTTGGCATGGACACCCGCGCGGTTGATTCGAGTGACTATTGCAGCCATGCTGGACTTGCTGGTGGGAATGCGATCGATGGAAATATCGTTGGGCCGGACATAAACGTTGGCCTTCTCGCCGACAGGAATGGGCGGGTCGGCAAGACCAACATCGATAGTCTCTAGTACTGCTTGCCCTTGATTGACGCGACCGTGAAACACGTTCACGTTACCTAGGAAGTCGATCACAAACTCCGACGCAGGTTGATGAAACACGTCATCGGGCGCACCCACTTGTTCTATTTTCGCTTGGTTCATGACCACCACTCGGTCGGAGACCTCCAGCGCTTCCTCTTGATCGTGGGTGACTAAAATCGTTGTAGTATTCAATTCATCATGCAGACTTCGCAACCAATCTCGCAGGCCCTTTCGGACTTTCGCATCCAATGCTCCGAAGGGTTCGTCCAACAAAAGGACTTGTGGCTCGATTGCTAGCGCGCGAGCCAGGGCTACGCGTTGTCGTTGTCCACCGGAAAGTTGTTTGGGAAAACGTGTTCCAAACCCTTCTAACTGAATGAGATTTAAAAGTGAATTTACTTTGTCCCAAATGGCGGATTCGGCAGGGCGCTGCGAACGCGGACGAACACGCAATCCAAAGGCAATGTTTTCAAATACACTCATGTGCTTGAAGAGCGCGTAGTGTTGGAACACAAAGCCGACCTTGCGATCGCCCACCGGCTTCCGGGCGACATCTTCACCGAAGAACAGCACTTGACTATCTGGATTGGGATCGGGCGTTTCCATCCCAGCGATTAGTCGTAGCAGCGTTGTTTTGCCCGACCCTGAGGGGCCAAGCAACGAGATGAGTTCGCCGTTCTCAATTTTCAGCGAGATATCCCTGAGGGCTGTGAACGAGCCGAAGGTCTTGCTGATGTTTCTGATTTCGATACTCATTTGGATACCTCTGTCGTTTTCGACTCAAGTGACGAAATGGATTCTTGTTCTAGTTTTCGCTTCAGCAGGCTCTTGCCCACCAGAGTAACGACCCCGAGCAACGCCAGGATCGAGGCCATTGCAAAGGCGGCCACGGAGTTGTAGTCGTTGTAGAGAGCGTCGATATGCAACGGGAGGGTGTTGGTCCCACCACGAATGTTCGAAGAAACCACCGATACCGCGCCGAACTCTCCCATGGCTCTGGCATTGCACAGAAGGACACCGTACAGAACTCCCCACTTGATGTTCGGCAGCGTAACTCGCCAGAAGGTTTGCCAACCATTTGCACCCAACGAAATCGCTGCCCATTCCTCTTCGCTACCTTGTTCTTGCATGAGCGGAATCAACTCGCGGGCGACGAACGGAAACGTCACGAAGATCGTAGCTAGGACCACACCGGGGACCGCAAAAATAATCTGAATCCCATACCCTTCTAGCCACTTTCCCAACCAGCCTTGCATTCCAAAGACGAGAATGTAAATCAATCCTGAAATCACAGGCGATATGGCAAAGGGCAAGTCGATCAGTGCGATCAATAAGCCTTTGCCGCGAAAGTTAAACTTGGCAATAGCCCAAGATGCGGCGACACCGAAAACCAGATTCAGTGGAACTGCGATGCCCGCCGCCAAGCAAGTCATGGTGATGGCTCGCATGGCATTTCGATCTTGAAAGGCCTTCATGTACGCCGAAATCCCTTTGCGAAACGCCTCCCAAAAAATCACGCCAAGCGGCAGTACCAACATCAAGGCGACGAAGGTAACCGAAATCGCAACGACGGTGGTTCGCACCCACCATGGGTCATTTTTTCCGGCTTGTATTTCTCTAGCATTAGATGACATGGGTTATGCCCTCCCTGTCATGCGCTGCGACCACCACTGGATTCCCTGAACCGCCAACAAAATCAGAAAGGTGGCGGTCAGCATCACAACTGCGATCGCAGCCGCTCCAGGAACATCGGAGTCGTCCAGTTTGCTGATGATCAGCAAGGATGCGATCTCCGTTTTCATTGGGATGTTGCCCGCTACGAAAATGACGCTACCGTATTCTCCCAATGCTCGAGCAAACGCGAGCGTGAAACCGGTCAATAGAGATGGCAACAAAGACGGGACGATGATTCGCCAAAACGTCTGCCATCGATTGGCACCCAAACTTGCGGCCGCTTGTTCGGCTTCACCGTCGAGTTCTTCAAGGGCCGGTTGCAACGTCCTTACCACGAACGGCAAGCCGATAAAGGTCAACGCGATCACGATTCCAAGGGGCGAGATCGCGGTCTTGATCCCGTAAGGAAGCAAATGTTTGCCGATCAAACCGGTTGGAGCGTAGATGGCCATCAACGCGATGCCAGAGACCGCAGTCGGCATGGCAAATGGCAAATCGATGATGGCATCAAGTAGCTGTCGACCTGCAAAACGATAGCGAACAATGGACCAGGCGACCAAAGCGCCAAACACAGTGTTGATCAAGGCCGCGATCAACGATGCCCCAAAGGTCAATCGATATGCGGCTAGCACACGCCGCGAGGTAATCGTGGCATAGAAATCATTCCAATCCATGGTGGCTGCCTTTAAGAACAAAGCGGCCAGCGGAATGAGCACGATCAGCGATAGGTAGAGCAGAGTATAACCCATCGTCAGCCGGAACCCCGGCAGCATGGCTTTCGATCGTCTGTTGTTGGACATAGCATTCCTTTGCTTTTTTAGCATCTGGTTCGATGGTTTGGAAAAGAGCTATTTGCGATCCGCTTGGTAGATCTGATCAAACACTCCGGTGCGATCTTTGAAGTGGACTTCATGCGCTTCGTCCCATCCAGCAAGCACGTCGGTCAATGGAAACAGCGTCAGCTTTCCAAACACAGCCTTCTGCTCCTCGGTCAACACTTCACTGCTGCGAGGGCGGTAATAATGCTTGGCTGCAAGCCGTTGGCCCTCAGGCGTATAGAGATACGACAGATAGGCGTTGGCGACATCGGTAGTTCTGTTTGCTTCGGCATTCTTGGTCACCACCGCGACTGGCGGCTCGGCCAAAATGCTCAACGGAGGAACAATCATCTCGACTTGATCGGTACCAAGTTCCTTGAAGGCCAGGAACGCTTCGTTCTCCCATGTGAGCAAAACGTCGCCGATCGATCGCTGAATGAATGTGTTGGTAGCAGCCCGAGCCGATGCATCCAAGATAGGAACGTGGCGATACAAGTTACCCATGTATTTTTTCGCTTTCTCAACAGCCGCATCGACCTTCGTTTTTTTGTTTGGATCTTTCAGGGATGCAAGATCACCCAACTCGCGATGGAGTGCATAACCCCATGCGGCCAGATAATTCCAACGGGCTCCGCCCCCTGTCTTTGGATTGGGAGTAATGACTTCCACGCCGTCGCGGACCAAGTCACTCCAATCCTTAATCCCTTTCGGGTTGCCTTTACGGACCAAGAAGACGATCGTCGAAGTGTAAGGGGAACTGTTGTTGGGAAATTTCGTTTGCCAATCGCCATCGATGAGTCCAGACTGCTTTGCGATCGTGGCGATGTCGCCGGCCAAAGCCAACGAAACGATGTCGGCCTTGAGTCCCTCGTTCACCGCGCGAGCTTGCTTGCCAGATCCGCCGTGCGATTGATCGATTTCGACTGTGTCCCCTGTCTTTTCCTTCCAGTGCTTGGCGAACGCTTGATTGAACTCGGCATAAAACTCGCGAGTCGGATCGTAGGAGACGTTCAGAAGTTTGACGGTCTTGCTGCCGGAGGTCCCGGTGGATGGCAAGTTGTCGCTACAGCCAATCAGGTTCAGTATCATTAACTGAACGAAAAGTGCGATGTTTCGGTTGGTAGTCATTTTGGTGGTTTCGTTTTATTGGAAGGATTTGGGACGGGAACATTCGTGTACCTACTCCTCTAAACCCATACAATGCAACCCCTGGACCATTCGGAATCCGTAAGAATCCAGGTTGCAAAGTCTTCCCAATTCCACTAAAAATCGATCGCTAGCAAAACCATCCATCATATAAGATGGTTTTGCCGTTATGATTGACGGCTGGCCGTTTTATTTGATAGATTAGGTTTTCGACACGAAAGGTGGAAATGCAAGAACTGGAACAGGTATCATCCCTGCTGAACGCATGGGAGTCGGCTGTGGTTGAGACGGGGCACAGCAATCCGCTCGAATGCCACTTGGCGCGAATGCAAGGGTTTGCGCCGATCGAATCAGTGGTTTTGCAATTCCTTGATGCAAACGCCAGGGGTCATAAGGTTGTCCTCGCGGCGGGCGGCAGCTCCGGACAAGCCTCCGTGAGCGCGATGTTGGTTTGTTCGGAGGCAAAATGGTCGAGCCTCGACGAATGGTGCAGGACGGGCAAGCTGATCCAACAAGTTGGGGCAAAAAGAACAGGCAAGCTCAATACGCTTACACCCGACTCGATAGCAAATGAAGTCTTTGCGATACCATTGAGACCTTCTCGCGAACCATGTGGCGACGTGGACGTTCCGGTCGGAGCAGCTATTTTTGAGATTGCTTCGAATCGTAGCCTTCGCGAGGAGCACTTTCGGTGGTTTGATCGTTGGAGTCCGATCCTATGGTTGGTTTTGGAGCGGTCTGTTCGCAGACGCTGGCCGGAGTTGCTCGGCGATGCAACCGGCTCCAGAGCTAGCGACGTTTCCAGCCGGGCCACGGATGAGCCCCATGAGGCCATAGTAGGTTCCGAAACGGGGCTGCGAGCCGTGATGGAACGAGTCCAGATCGTAGCACCGTCGGATATGCCCGTACTGATCCTTGGCGAAACAGGAACGGGAAAGGAAGTGGTTGCTCGAGCGATCCATTCGCGGTCTGCACGCGATGGCAAGCCATTTATAAGAGTCAACTGTGGAGCCATTCCGACTGAACTGATCGACTCGCAATTGTTTGGACACGAGCGTGGAAGCTTTACGGGTGCATCGGATCAGCGCAAGGGTTGGTTCGAACGTGCACACGGTGGCACGTTATTTCTGGATGAGATTGGTGAATTGCCTTTAGCAGCTCAAGTGCGATTGCTGCGAGTTCTTCAAGAGAACCAAATTGAACGCGTGGGAGGACAAGAAGCGATTCATGTGGACGTTCGCATTGTGGCCGCAACGCATCGCGATCTGTCCGCGATGGTGCATCGTCGGGCATTTCGAGAAGATCTATGGTACCGAGTCAATATGTTCCCAATCCTGCTGCCAGGCTTGCGTGAAAGAGTCCAAGACATTCCATCCTTGGCGAGGCACTTTGCGAAGCGAGCAGCCGATCGATTTGGATTGCATTACGTCGAACCTACGTTAGCCGACATAAAGCAATTGATGGACTATCGTTGGCCTGGAAACATTCGAGAGTTGCAAGCAGTCATGGATCGAGCGGTCATTCTCGGCGGGGGATCGCGACTGGATGTGTCCATGTCACTTGGGAATGCGTTTACACAACCCAGCGTATCCGACGACACTTCCAACGAACCTACTTTTTACGAAGTCATACCTGAATCAATCAATCGAAGCATTGCCAAATCGCAAGTGTCTCAGACCCCAACGATAGAAGAGGAAGGACCTGTAGATTCCCTAGACAGTGCTATTGTCCGACATATCGAACGTGCACTCTCCGCAACGAATGGTCAAATAGAGGGACGCCGTGGTGCCGCACACCTACTCGGCGTCAATCCACACACGCTCCGAGCAAGAATGCGGAAACAACAAATCGATTGGAATCGCTTTCGACGATGAACGAACGGTTTTGATCTGGCACTTTCACTATTCAGAATTTTCGTAGCCGATATAATCGCCGATAGTTGTTCAAACGACTATTTTCCCACTGCGAAAAAGGACAATCGCGATCGACCAAAATGAATTCTGAATCAAGACGCTTTTACGCTGTTGGGGTCCTTGCTTACCTCGGCCTGCTTTTCGCCGGAATTGTGATTGTGCTTGGGGTACTGCAACTCGGGAACCAATGGGGGATGGTTGAGGCTACGTCAACTGAAACGCATGCCGTGACAAAATCAAGCTCGAGCGTGGATGTGGTATTCCATGTCCTTCTTACGTTGGCTGCCGTGATTTTTTTGGGTGCGATCTTCGGACGGTTGTGTCGGTACTTTGGCCAACCTCCAGTTATTGGCGAGGTTATTGCCGGACTTTCGCTTGGCCCCTCATTGCTCGGAGCGATCAGCCCGGATGCAATGCATCTGCTTATTCCTTCACAAGTTCTTGATTCCAAAAGTGCCGTCGCGACGTCGCTCAAGGTGATCGCGCAGTTGGGCGTGATTCTCTACATGTTTCTAGTTGGCCTTGAGCTGAATGCGGCTCAACTCAAACATAAAGCCCATGCAGCAGTAGCGATTTCCCATGCAAGTATTGTGGTCCCATTTACGCTAGGAACCATCCTTTCGCTTTGGTTGTATCCAATGCTGTCAGATCGAGATGTTCCGTTCGTTTCCTTTGCGTTGTTTCTGGGAGTTGCGATGTCGATAACCGCATTTCCAGTCCTAGCCAGAATTCTTACCGATCGCAATCTACAGTATACCCCCGTGGGAACCGTCGCTTTGAGTTGTGCTGCCGCTGACGACGTGACCGCATGGTGTCTACTTTCATTGGTCGTGGGGATCGCGAAGTCGGAAGTAGGCAACGCAGCCTTCGTCGTCGGTGGCTCTCTTGCATTCATCTTAATTGCATTCTTTATTGCACGACCACTCTTGGTTCGATACGTACGTTTGATGGATCAAAGTGAAGGCGGATTACAACCCTACGCGATCGTTGTTGTCTATGTGATGATTCTCGGCGCGGCTGCCCTTACAGAATGGATCGGCATCCACGCAATCTTCGGTGCCTTTTTACTCGGGGTGATAATACCTTCGGATAGCGAGATCGCCAAAAGCTTCCAATCGAAGTTGAAAGAGCCTGTGACCGTTCTGCTGCTTCCAGCATTTTTTGCCTACACGGGGATGCGAACCGAAATCGGACTGTTAAACGACTGGAGTCAGTGGCTCGTTTGCTTAGTGATCATTTTTGTAGCAACGTTGGGAAAGTTTGGCGGTACTCTCCTCGCTGCCCGTTATGCAGGCGAGACCTGGCGAGAAGCCGGAATCCTTGGGATGCTTATGAACACCCGGGGGCTTATGGAATTGATCGTCCTCAACATCGGTCTCGACCTGGGCGTCATTAGCCCAACACTATTCGCGATGATGGTGATTATGGCATTGGTCACTACGATAACCACTGCACCTGCGTTGCAATTCTTGAGCCCTCCGGTAAGAACTCAACACGGGCACTGACTGCAAAATGCAAACGGAAGAGAATTCGACGCAAGTAAAACCTGACCAATGCCAATCCTGCATAATGCGCAGAGAGAAGCTGCAAGCGATTGGTGTTGCTATTTTCTTCCCATCGCTCTTTTCGTTCGGGCTGTTGCTGCCTTTTTCTTTACTAGCTTCGATAGTGATTCAATCTTTGTCATTGCGGAAGTGCAAGGAATGTCGTGATCGGGCCAAGCAAGAACGAAGGGCCAAGCGAGAGTCCAAATCTCTTCGCTAGACGATGGTATCGTCGCCGACAACCACCGACGCTTCGTCGCTGAGGTTGAAGAGATTAAACTGAAAAGGGTTGGATCGAGTAGTCTTCTAAGACCTGAGAATTAACGCTCGCGTTTCGGCTTATCCAATTCGCGGACGTTCGTCGCTATGGGAGCCGGACAAACAGGCAAAGAGATTCTGTATCCGCTCGCTCTCGGTGTCTTTGGTGGAATATTGACATCGACGATTTTGGACCAATTGGTGACACCAGCATTGTTCTACCGTTTCGGACATAAGCGATAGAGTCGGTATGAGCGACCAATGCGAGCTGCTTCGCACGCTTCAGCCTCGCTCATGTGCCACAGCGTCTCGCATTGTTGTTTCAACAAAAATGCAACGGAAATAGTGTTGAAATTCAGGTTTGAGATTGAAGTTTCCGGCCACTTTCAGCATCCAATTTTGCGGAATTGAGGATACGGCATAGTAAGTGCATCATTCCTCAAAACAGTTAATTGAGCCTTGCTAACGCGTTTCGGTACCACTCGCGTCGGCAAGATAGATGGGTAAGCGCTCATCTAGACCTTCAGCCTGGTGTTCATCACAAATTTCAGAACAAGGAAAAAAGAAATGCAAAAGACAATTACGAACCAATTGCAAACATTCTCGGTCCCAGCATTGGCAATTATCGCAGTGCTCTCATTCAGCAATTTTGCGAGCGCACAGGGCGTCCGTTCATCTGTTGATCGACATACGCATCCCGAAGGTGGATTTTTTGAAACTCAACGATCATCGCGAGGAATCAATCATTCACGCGATTATGCACGAGACATTTACCGATACTCGACTGGAGTTCCGGTCGTCTCACCACAAGTCATCAAATCCGAGTCGCAATGGCTTGGGCAAAACATTGCTGGAGCACAACAGCAAGTTGTTGTACTAAAGGAGCAATTCAAAGATAGCCCGAGCAAGACAGCCTCCGTAAAAACAATTGATCAACACTTGGCTAAGGCCGCTGAGTTGCAAAAGGACCTGCATAAAGAGTGCTTGTAACCGACGGATTGAATTGAGCCAGAATCAACAGTTTGGATTGAGCCATTTCTGGTTTTCTATTTGCTCAGCGCAGGCTATCCCCCAGCTCTTCGCAAGCATTTTTTGCGGAGTATCCGTTGCTTCTATTTGTTGC
>JANMHA010000405.1:0-10425 GCA_031374925.1 Pirellula sp.
GCCATCGCCATGCGGCCCACGCCATTCTGGCCAGTTATCTGCCCGAACCGTTTGGGAAGTGACCATCAACACTATGACACACCATAGTCTTCGCAGCATATTTGCGGCCTTTGTTTCGAATCAGGGTAATCAAAAGTATCCATACGGAATGCGTTTCATCCTATCGGAATATCTACGTATAGCCCTTGGCTTTGCGGAGTTCGCGGATTCGATCGCCACACTTGTCCATCTTCAATCCTAGCTTGTTCTGTGATTCAACACACTTTACCATTGTAGCACTTTGCAGGAAACACAATGTAGCGACATCGCCTTATCTTCCCTCGCCTCGCTTCGGGGAGACGCAACACACGATCCACTGGCTCCCCTCGCCCCTGAGGTACGAAGGGGAGAGGGGCCGGGTGTGAGGGGCAAAAATTTTGAAAAACATATCGAGACTTAACCCATGGCGATCAAACACAAATCAACACGCTCGCCGGAACGCGTTGCTTTTGCCCGCGAGCAACGCAAACAAGCAAACGAATTCAGCCATGATGTTTGGCAAATGGTACGCGCCGGTCGCATGCTTGGTGAAAAATTTCGACGCGAGTATCCGCTGGGACCGTATACCTTGGACTTTGTTTCCATCGAGTTGAAATTAGATGTCGAAATCGATGGCGAAGATCATTTGACTGAAGAGGGTATGCGACGCGATGCACAGCGCGACGCCTACTTGCGAAAGCACGGATACACCATACTGCGGATCAATGGTTTTCGGGTGACGCAAGATCCCATGAATGTGAGAAATGAGATTGAAGGGGTGGTTCGCAAGTTACGAGAAGAGAGTCCCTCACCCAAGGCCACAGACCCAAGCCCCTCACCCCCAACTCCTCTCCCCTTCGTACCCCAGGGGCGAGGGGAGCATGTAAGTTAAATCAAAATGAGTGGTCACAAACCTAAGACCATGCCTGGTGTGAGTGTCCTTCACGCTGGACGGCTGCCCCCGCGCCCCATCCGTCATCCGACACAACGATCATCCAAATGGCTTCGTTTTTTTCTCATGAAGCCACGCCCGCTCGCCTAATGGGGTCGCGGAACCATCGACACTTGGGCTTCCTCCGTTCCAACCAATTTCACTTCTGTTTGAAACAGCGTGCGACTACCTACCAACGGATCGGTGCCAGATACTTCAATGGCCCATTTGCCGGGCATTAGATTCGTAAAACGGAGTTCATCCCCTTGGAATACAGACGTGCTAATGTCTTCGGTAAGCACCTGTCCAGTCTCCTGCTGTCGGAGTGAGATCTTTTCCGGGAACATGTCTAGCCCATCCAGTGAGAGTTCCACCGTGATTTGCCCACCGCGTTGCCAGTCAATCTTGCCAAGTTCAATGGTTTTGGATGCAAACGAAATGTTTTTTCGGATCGCCCACCCACAGGAATGATCATAAAACAACACATCAAACGGTCCTGATGTCTCGATCCAACATTCTGTAAACCTGTCTGAGTCGAACGGTAAATGAAAGCCTGATACTGGCTTGCCGTCGCGGATCAACGTTGCAGCAACGCCACCCATAGAACCAGATTGTTCTCTGTTTACTGTAGCTGAGACTCCGTGAAAGGAAATTTGTTTTTTGGTTGGGGGTTGATCGCGTTGATGCTCAATTTCGATAAAAATGGATATTGGACCTTCTTGGATATCGAGTGTGTATGATCCCGATGGTAGATCTTTACGCCCGTGGAACTGCAATTTCGTAAATCCATTGCGCGAAACTCTCGCGGAATGGTCGATCCATACCTCCGACTCTTGTACTCCGTGGAGCAAGGCTTTGTGTGAATCCAGTTTTCCAAATATGCTATCGCTGGATTCGATCTCCAATTCGCATAGGATTGCGGTGTCTGGACTTAAGGTCGTGGTCTTACTATCTTGAACGCGAAAACCGAATCCGAAAACTTCACGGTCTATTGCCCAGCTTTTATTTTTGACACCATTAACCTGAACACTACTCGTACCAACAAGCACGTTTTCAAGCCTAAACTCACCCAGGTGATTGGTTCGAAACGGTTTTCCCCAAGTTTCTCCAGTTCGCATGAGATAATAGTTTGCAAAGGGATTTATCCTGGAGTCGTTCACGGGCGATCTCTCGCCTTCATTCCATTCTGTCACACCTTCGTTCCATTCCTTCACCACGCCTTGAAGTGTTCCGACCGCGGGAATCTTGATGTCCGGAATCTCGATATTGGTTGAATCAACTACAACGGGCCGTAACGTCACGGTCTGGTCGTTGTAGCGAACGAGCATCGCATAAGTTCCCTTTGCTAGATTATGGAACTCGTACCGTCCCTTGCTGTCCAACCGCGATTGATATTGAAAACGTAAGCTGTCGTTCACGCCCATGATTTCGTCATCATCATAGCGAGTTCTTGATTGATCAGCCCCCGCATCACTGAGCGAATCGCAAATACTGAGGTCCGTCAAAGTCACTTCGACAGGCAGAGAATGTTGTTTGGTCTGTTCGATCCGCCCCGAAACGCTGACGCCGCGAGATAGTTGAAACGTGTCGTCGGATAGGTATTCTAAGGGCTTGGCAGGGCGCCTCACTGATCCTCGTTGGGCCAATGCAAATTGATCGGCTTGAACTAAATAGGCGATGAACGGCCAAGTTCCGAAAATCTGAAAGCGACCATCTGTTTCATTAAACGAATATTCCCGAACATGATTTCCCGAGCCTAACATACCACCTTGTTGGATCGTCCAAACGCGAAATTTCGGTATTGGAGTCCCCTTGTCATTAACGACTTGTCCTTTCAACTGAAACGCACCGCCTAGAGGTTCGACAGGTTCAATCTTTGGCTTATCTGTTTCAGTTTCGATTTGACCTTGCAAAGTCGCAGAAACGCGCAGTGTCAATTGATGGGACACTTCAGGCGACACCAACATCGATTCTCTTTCCACATTGAGTCCAGGTGGAAAACCACTTGCTTGCGCTTCAATCTTTAGTTTGCAATTTGCGGGCAGTTGAAACGGAAGCGGCCCAACGCCGTGGTGCACAACCCATGGTGACCATTCAGGAGTGATCGGAGAGTCCTTGGTAATGAGCCAGGTTCGGTACCGAAATGCAGAGAGTTGGACGCCATTTGAGTTGTCGACGACTTTGATGAACACATGTTCCCGAAAATAACGTTGTCGCTCAAGCACGTAGAGCATGAACGAAGCCACAAGCGTGGCCAGGACGAGAATCGAGCGTAATCCAAACTGGATTCGTGTCATCGTTTTGACTTGCATCCCAATCTATCGCGTCTCGGAGATACGCGACTACGAGCTCAACGGCTTGTAAAATCGGTTGCCAGCGCATTGAGTTCATTCGCCGTTGCGACCCCCTCATGAAAATAGATGGCGTAGCGCAATCGCAGCTCGCTATCCTTCTTGAACATATCGTTGACCGCCGGTTCTTTGCCATTCGTGTAAGCCGACTCACCAAACGGGCTGGCCGAGAACAGACCATAGTTGCGGACATGGTACCGGCTTGGGCGAAAATTCCCTGGGTGATCAAAAATGGTCACGCCGTACTCTTTGCCTTCGATCGGTCCGGTGTAGTCGACCCACGCCGAGCGTTGCCCCCAACACTCTTTGGTGCCTTGTTTGCCCTCGGCGTTTGTAACCTTTCCGTTCCCTTTGTCTTCGCGTTGCGATTCGGCAAGTCGAAAGCCAAACAGCCCCTCTTTGGTATCTCGAAAATTGACGTCTCCGCCAACCATCTTGAAGTTGATATCGTACGCAAGCGTTCGATTGGCGAAGATCGAAATGGTCGTTGTTTCGAGGATCAAATCACCTCCGTTGCGGTCGAGCCAGTGGTTTTTGACTCGCATGATGGCAGGATTCCCCTCAGCCGCAATCAATTCGACTCCGCGATTTTCAATCTTGCCTTTTTCCGCCCAGAATTGAATTTCATTGATCTCGTCGACCGAAACCCAAATCCCTTTGTGATGCGGGTGATCCCCTTTGAAGTTCTCTCCCACAATCGGGCGAGTGAGCAATGCGTTGTCGGCGGCTTTCACTGGAAAAAAATAAGGTTTTGGGTGACTCTTAGCGAAGAGGTAGGTAGTAAATTCTTTGCCATTGACGGTGACCGCTACGGAGTCGTCCGTCCGGCTTAGCTTCACGATTTCCGCGGCGAACCCAGCGTTGGCGAGCGCAACTGTCGCGAATAAAGTAAGGATCGGAGCTATTCGGTGCATGGTATGTCCTGTGGTGGGGTAGCTGAGCGAGGCCCTCGCTCAGGTTTTGGGGAGACTCTCAGTAGTTAGTGGAGCGGCACATTGGAGTATCCCAACCCGTTGCGTAAGCGAGGGATCATTTCTCAGGCCCCTCACTTATGTATCGGGTTAGGATTGGTACCGAACGAGCGAAGGGCCTCGCTCGTCCACAGATGGCGTGCAAGAGCTTTCGTAGTACTAAACGTCTTTAACCGATGGAACTTGGAAGCCTTTGTTATTGGGATCCTTTAGTAGGACATTCGCCTTGTCAGCCCAATCGCCTGTGTGGCGTTCGGTCTCCGGATCGAAGGTCAAAGTCGGACCGACGGTGTACTCCGCTTTATCCACTGGGATTCCAACTCCCTTTTCCATGATCTCATGCACTTTCAGAAAATGTTCTGCGGCGTCTTTGTTGTCGCCAAATCTTCCTGCTTTAGCGTTGAACGGGACCTTACTACCCAGCCGATAGGAGTTGTTCATCAAGTGCCCCAGGACACATCCGTAATGCGCGTCCATTGCATTTCCATTGGCCATGTTCGGGTCGCCAGCGCGAACGGCAGCGATGAACGCGCCAAAGTTCCCACCTGCGGTCACTTTTCCCTTCTTGATGTCTAAGGCCTCGCCTTCGGTCTTGCCCTTCGGATAATATTTGTAATCAATGATCTTGCCGCCATCCTCGAAATAGTATTCGTTTTCGACCTGCTTCTCATAACCGTTGTACGATACGTTTCGAACGTTGAAGAAGACAAATTGGCCGTTTGGGTATTCCGCCATGGCAAACATCGTATTGGGCGTTACGCCTTGATCTTCCCACTTGAATCGCCCGCCGATGGCCATAGTCCGAATAGGATGGGTTTGGTCTTTGTCGAGAGCCCAACGAGCGATATCCAATTGGTGGGTACCCTGGTTGTTGAGATCGCCGTTGCCGGTTTGCCAAAACCAATGCCAGTTGTAATGAACGAAATTGTCATGGTATTGATCGATGACGGCGGGCCCTTTCCATAGCGTCCAATCCAGTTTCGCTGGCGGATCGGTGGGTTCTTTGAAGCCGATGGAACCGCGTGCCTTGCAGCAATACCCGTACGAAATCTTCAGCCTGCCGAACTCGCCTGCTTGAATCGCCTCGTGCAAACCCGCTCGCTTGGCGTCGCTTCGGGATTGAGTTCCATGTTGGACAACGACATTGTATTTCTTTTGGGCTTCCCAAGCGACTCTTCCCTCGACAACATCGTGGCTCATCGGCTTCTCGACGTAGACATGCTTACCGGCCTGAGCCCCCCAAATCGTCATCAAGGAATGCCAATGGTTGGGCGTAGCCACCGAAATGGCGTCGAGCGACTTGTCCTCGAGGGCTCTGCGAACGTCGGAGATTCCTTTGGTTACGAACTTTCCATCGGTCATATCCTCAACCGTCTTCAGACGCTTTTCCAAGACCTCTTTGTCAACATCGACCAAATAAGCCAACTCCACATTCGACTGACCTAGCCAACCCTCGATGTGGCTCTGACCTCGGCCGTTAGTGCCAACCACTCCGATACGAACTCGATCATTGGCTCCGATGATTCGTCCCGATGCCTTCGTTCCGGAGATCATGAACGCGGCGCCACCGATGGCAGTTCCCTTTACAAATCCACGTCGGCTTATTTTGGACATTTGGCAGGCTCCTCTTTAAAAACTCTAAAAGGCACAATGTTTGGCGGGGTAACGATTCGATCGTTTGCAACTAACATACCTAGTTCGTGGAGCTATTTCCACAAGGTGGTTCGCGAATTGCGAGTTGGTCGCTCGTCGTCGAGGAGGAAGTCGGCCCTTTGAAAGTGGAAAATGCCACACGTTTATCGGATATACTGGTGTAGGGCGAGCGGCAGCCTGAGGATTCCACTGCCGCGCGTTCAATCGATGCCCGCCCCGAATTCAGCAACTAACGACACCACCGACAAAAGTAGCAGGCACGCTCCGCCGTGCCGTCCGCTCGTCCGCATTTCATGCGATTCTAGGTGGACGGCACATGGAATGTGCCTACTACTTTGACTTTTGTCGGCTGCGTCTACTTAAGAACAGAGACACCGCAATGCATTATCCAAACATAGCAAACTCAAAATCGATTTGGCTTCCGGCTTTCTTGTTTTCATTGATGATCATTCAGAAGGTGTCCGCCGAAACCTGGGAGGGCTACAACAAGCTCGAATTTACGGTCGAAGGCCGCAAGGCCTTTCTCATTGAGCCTACCAAGGCAGCATCGGGAAGCCCATGGATTTGGCGGACTGAGTTCTTTGGCCACGAGCCCCAAGCGGATTTGGCATTGCTCAAAAAAGGGTTCCACGTTGCGTATGTCGATGTCCAGAATCTCTACGGTGGACCTTTGGCCATGACCATTATGGACGCAATGCACGCTCGTGTTACCAATGAGTACAAACTGGCACACAAAACCGTCTTGGAAGGCTTTAGTCGCGGCGGCCTTTTTGCGATCAATTGGGCCGCTCGCAATCCAGAAAAAGTGGCTTGCATCTACAACGACGCGCCCGTATGCGACTTCCTCAGTTGGCCGGGCGGAAAAGGCCGATCCAAAGGTTCTCCGTCCGATTGGGAACGCTTGAAAAAAGTCTATGGGTTTAGCGACGATGAGGCTGCAAAAAAAAGCCAAATGAGTCCAATTTACCAACTTGAACCACTGGCCAAAGCAAAAGTTCCCTTGTTGCATGTGTGCGGGGCTGCGGATGATGCCGTCCCAATCGAGGAAAACTCGTTGTTGTTGCAAAAACGTTTTCAGGACCTCGGTGGCTCGATGACTTTGATTTCCAAACCGCATTGCAATCACCACCCGCATAGCCTGAAAGACCCGACTCGTATCGTCAACTTTGTGCTGACGCACACCGGATTCGCCGATCAAGTGACCGAAGCCCTGACACCATTCGGGTATGACTACTTCCAATTACGAAATGGTTTGCAATCGTGTCGCACGAAGTTCGTGCAAGACAAACGAGGCCGCGTGGCGTTTCTCGGCGGATCGATCACCGCTTCCAAAGGATGGCGAGATCTGGTTTGCGAAGACTTGACGCGGCGTTTCCCCGATACCCAATTCGATTTCGTAAGTTCCGGGATTCCGTCACTCGGATCAACCCCCGGAGCATTCCGTTTTCAACGCGATGTTTTGGCCAGCGGACCTGTGGATCTGTTGTTCGAAGAAGCTGCAGTCAACGATGATACCAATGGATTCTCCGACGTCGAACAAGTGCGCGGAATGGAAGGGATCGTGCGGCAAGCACTCCTTTCCAATCCACAAATGGATATTGTCTTGCTCCACTTCGTAGACCCGGGAAAGATCACCGAGATTCGAAGTGGTAAAACGCCGTCGGTCATCGTCAATCATGAACGGGTGGCCGAGCACTATCGTATCCCCTCGATCAATCTTGCTCGTGAAGTGACGGAGCGAATCGATGCGGGTGAGTTTACTTGGGAGAAAGACTTTCGTGACTTGCACCCAGCTCCATTCGGACACGCATTGTACGCAAGCTCGATTGGCCGAATGCTAACTGCCGCTTGGACCGAAAACAGCGCCAAACGGACGACTGCAATTGACTCGCTGCCGCTGCTGGACCCGCTGGACAGCGCAAGCTATTTTTTCGGTCGACTTGGTAGCCCAAAGGAACTCGTTGCAAGCAAGAAGATCGCAATTGGGAATGGCTGGAGACTCGATGAGCAATGGAAACCAGAAGGAAAAGCCGGAACACGACCAGGTTTCGTCAATGTGCCGGCGCTCATCGGTGAAGGTGCAGGAGCAACTATGAAATTGACTTTCAACGGGATCGGCATCGGGATCTTCATTGCATCTGGACCGGACACTGGGAATATCGAATACCGCATCGATCAAGGTGAATGGCATACGCAGGAGCTCTTTACTCAGTGGAGTCCAGGACTGCATCTTCCATGGGCTAAGATGTTGGCAACCGAACTAGCGGATGGAACGCACGAGTTGGAGATGCGAGTCAGTGAGAAATCCGATGATCGCAGCCAAGGCCAGGCGATTCGGATTATTCACTTTTTGGTGAACGATCCTACGCCGTAGGCTTGGCCACCCTCCCGCTGGAGATCGTCAGGTATAGCCACCCTCCATCTGGGCCCTCTGGGATCGTCGCATCTGGCTCAATTGCTGAAGCGTCGATGGAATCGCGTCCGGGCAACTCTTGAATCTTTCGGTTAGGAAAACGGCTTATTTCCGTTTTTCGCAAAATAGACCCCAGTTGCTCTAATCGGCAAATTCCGTAAGGTCGATAGGTTAAGCATGCTGTCTTTCCGTCCGGCACGGCTCGCCCTTGGTTTGCCGTCATGTTGTTTGCTAGCGTTTTACGCATGCGTCATTCTGAGTTGCTTCGGCTGCTCACTAGGGCCGCGTTCGCTTATGCACAGTCGGCTTCGATACAATGATGCAGTTAAGACGACTTCCGAACAGCAATTGCTGCTTAATATTGTTCGATTGCGTTATATCGACACGCCCAGCAGTCTTGCCATTTCGAGCATCGCAGATCAACAAGAAGTTGTTGCCGGGCTTGGAATTGTTCCGTTCTTCACTTCGGCCGGCGCTGGAGACGTCGGTAGCTATCGGAATTCCATTCTTCCACAAGCTCAGCTTTCAGGTACTACGCGTCCGACGCTCAGCTACACGCCATTGGATGACGAAGAATTTACACGCAGGCTCTTCTCACCGATCTCACTTGAGGGTGCTGCATACTTATCAAAGACAACATGGCCGATTTCGACCGTCTTTCGATTGTATCTGGAAAATCTCAACTGGGTCTCAAACGCCGAGACAGCCAGTGGGCCAACTCCAGCCGAACCACCTGACTATGCGACATTCCTCGAAGGGGTGCAGTCGCTTCAGCGACTTCGGGATCGAAAACTGATCTCACTCTTTACCGAAGAGCGCGAGGAATCGGTTTCGAGCACGTTTGCTCCCATTGAAAACAATTTCAAGAACACCCTTGATTCGGTACAAAACAACCTGGAAATCAAAACTTCAAAGGAAGGTGTCAGTCTGATCCGTCGACAAAAACAGCCAGTGCTACGCGTCGATCCGACTGTGAATGACGACGGTGATTGGTTGGTTTTTTGCAAGGCATTCAAGCTCAACCCAAGCCTCAGAACATTCGACCTGACAGCAGAAAAATTAGATCCGTTCCTGAAGGACATGCCTCAAACTGGATTAGAGACGCTTGATTTGGAGACGCGTTCATTGCTCCAAGTCCTTTTCTTCGTCGCCCAGGGAGTCGATGTACCCCAAGAACATTTAGCGAGCGGAGTCGCCCCTCGGACTAACGATTTCAACGGAGGACTCTTCAATTGGCAGCAGGTTTTGGGTGGACTCTTTCGTGTCTGTAGCGTCAAATCGAAAAAGAGACCCGACTGCGCACATGTTGCCGTGCAGTATAAAGACTACTGGTACTACATTGATGAACGAGACAGAGATACCAAATCTACCTTTGCGCTATTACTGGAAGTATCCAGGCTAGAACTAGAGTCGACCAAATCCAAAGCTCCAATCTTGACGCTTCCTCTCAGCAAATGATGCAAATTCCAAGGTTGTGACTTCGACGGTTGAGTATGGTTGAGTTGAAGTTCATCCCCGCCGACCAGAGAAATCAACGAGAATCATATGCTTGGAAAACTGCTGCTGCCGGAAGTGCGAGATCTCATCGCGAGCGGCGACGAAAAAACGCTCAGTGAGATCCTAAACCGTTGGTCTCCTGCCGACTTCGTTGAGCTGTTTGACGCATCGCGCTTTGGACAACGTTTACAGACATCTACGGGCCGCATAGGTTTCTCGTCATCGAACGACTTCTTGCTAGTTGCCTATGCTTTCGCGATAGACAGGTCGGTATTCTGCAATAGGTGTTCGAGTCCGATCTTGCCAACCGGCGGATCGATTTGCCACGGTATGAGCACAGTACGATGCGACTGCTTTTCCATGACCTCGCGAATGTAAGGTTCTTCGTGCAGTTGGCGTTCTTGCAGAAGAGGATCGTGAATTGTCAGAGGTGACAAACATTGATTGATAACCCAAGCGTATGGCTCGATTTCGGCTCGACGTAGGTCGCGTTGCAACGACGCCGCTTCGTGCACGGGAGTTGCTTCTGGAAGCGTGACGATTAACACGCGAGTATAGTCCGGGTCACGTAGCCTTGGTAAAAGCTGTTCC
>JANMHA010000419.1:0-2989 GCA_031374925.1 Pirellula sp.
CTCTTCAGTGCTCCGCGGAAATTCGGGACGAACAGTCTGGCTGCGTCAGCCGACGTTGACTAGCCACTTGCGGCCTACGCGATGGGCCACCTCGCGTAACCGCTCCACCGTCGACGCTAAGAAGGATCCGATGAAACCTCGTTCCTTGAGCTTTCGGATTCTTGCTGTCCATCGATCTACACTGCTACCCAACCGCTCGAAAATCGATTCCAGTTCCGATGACACCGATTTTTTGTTGTCTCGAACCGTCCGGCTTGTGCAATCCAAGAGCATCAAGTACTGACCCAACGTGAATCCCTCTTTGAAGCCTTCTCGTTTGCCTCCTTGGCTTCGTTGGTCTTCAATAGGGATCAGCCAACAACTGTCTTCGATTCCTTCGCTAACTTGCTGAGCCGCGACGCTTTCGTTGCGAATCCACATCCCTTGCCTGTCGGGCTGCCATCTGCCATTACGCCTTGAGCCATTGGTCAAACCACTTGAACGCATCGGCCTGCATTTGCAGATCGAATTTGTGAGGTCCGGTGTAGAATTGACAACGATAGCGATCTGAAGCCTTGGCCTTGGCATACACTTCAGACAGAATCTGATCGGCGCGTTGCATTTCCGGCAAAGTAAAGAGCGAATCCTCGTTGTTGTTCATGACCATGGTGGGCAAGGGAACTCGCAATCCTAGCACCTCGGGATAGTCGAGATCCAGTGGAAGGTTGGGAATGTAGATCATCCATGTATGCGTGTGGCACTTATGGAGAAGGTAATCTCGCCAAGTCGACATCATCCCGACTGCACAGGCACAACGAATTCGCTCATCCAGTCCGCCGAGGTAGACGGTACGCAGGCCGCCGCCTGATAACCCAGCGCAACCCACTCGTGCTGCATCCACATCGTCGCGGGAACAAAGGTAGTCAAGAGCGCGTTGATCCTCCGAAATGAATACTCCCGGCCATGTGGTCCCAGCGCAAAAAAGACTCTTAGCCATTAAGTGTTCATGTTCAGCAGCAAACTGGTTGTAGATCTTAATCGATTCCTCCGAGTCGTCGTCGACGGGAGGGACTTTGCTGCGTGCCTGTGCCGTGACCTCGTCCATCTTAATGCGTCGGCTAGCAAACGTGAAAGTATCGTGCACCAAGACGGCGTAACCGCGTCGCGCCAGCGCGTTTGCCCAGGCTTCTCCTCCATAATAATGCTCCTGGTGGGCTTTCATTATCGGATGCTGGCTGGATCCAATCTGGGTGATCTTTTGATGGCCGAAGTACTTGTTTCCCCCATGGTCGTGCAGGCCCAACACTGCAGGCAGTCGCCCTGTGGCTCCGGCAGGTTTCAACAATACCGCGCTCGTGCGAGGTCCGTAGGGTAGCTGCCAACTAAGGCGTTCAACATGCAGGCCGTCTTCGAACTCGACGGATTCGGTTTTGATATCCGTAACCGTCAACGTGTTTGGTTGGGCTAGACATTCGATCAAGCGTTGCTTGGCCAGCTTGCGCCAGGGCTCCAAATCCTGAAAACGCGTTTGGCGGAAAGAAAGTCTGGCGGGTTTATCTCCTACAAGTCCAGCAGCCCAAGGACCATAGACACCCATCATGTTCGGTTGGACGCCAACGTCTGCCTGAGTGGTTGGTGATGGATCCGTTGATGCGTTCGGCCCAATCGACAAAGCCTGTTGCATTGTGGCCCAGTCCGCCATCAGGACACCCGACGCCACGGCTGTCTGTTTAAGAAAGTTACGTCGTGCAACGGGTTCTAAATCTGGATCGCCGTTTAGCATATTGGTTTCTCTCGATAAGGGCTGGTGGGAGCTCATTCACGGATGCTCGGATAGATTGGATCGGATAGCCGGGGTCTTCGACGATTGCCAAGCGATTAGATCTCGGATTCCTTCGGAACATTAAAGGGATGGCGATAGACGCGTGTCAGCAGACGGTCCGCATTCGGATTGTCGAGGAACTGTTCTTTTTCGCCGTCGATTCGCAAGTGCTCTCCCACCATCAATTTCACGTCATCAAGAATCACGCCAGCATCGGCAAGATGTTGTTTGGTGCGAGCAAAGGTTTCTAGGACCTCTGCCTGATTCTTGAGCTGACTCATTCGGCTCGGCACGTCCGACAACGCTGTCAGGCTCCCGAGACGAAAGGATATATTGGCGATTTGACACAGCGCCGTTGATTGGTGTCCCTCCAAGATATCGGCAGCAAGATCGG
This sequence comes from Pirellula sp., assembly GCA_031374925.1. Lineage (GTDB taxonomy): Bacteria > Planctomycetota > Planctomycetia > Pirellulales > Pirellulaceae > JBKCUI01. The sequence continues at coordinate 2,196 of JANMHA010000419.1, forward strand.
TTTGCTTCCGGCTGCGAACGGCCTGGAGAAAGTTCGTGAAGTGATTCCCAGACTTGCCCTCAAAGGCGCGTACGAACTTGCCCTCGAGATCATAAAGATCGGTTTCCGCGATGATGCCTTCGGTGCCATAAAAGAACCATGAGGACTTGATCGTTGGATGGAACGGAACCGTCTTCAAGCCGCGCGTTTCAGACACAATCGTCTTCGATCCGAAATCGAAAACCGCAACTTGAGTATTGGGTGTTTCCGCCGCATCAACATATCCCAGTCGCCCTCCATAGCTGATCACACTGTTGCCCAACCCGGTTACACCCAGCCCCCAACGACAAATATCCAACGAATGAATGTTGTTGTTGCCGATCTCACCGTTTCCCGTATCCCAAAACCAATGCCAATCATAATGAAACTTGGGCCGCTTGAGTTCTGTCATCGGCGCCGGACCAGCCCACAGATTGTAATCGCAACGAGGAGGCATTGCACATGGCGAGGGCCCTCCAATCGAGTCCCGGCCTCCATAGACAATACTGCGCGCGAGTTTCACATCTCCCAATTTTCCATCCTGCATGTATTTGACAGCCTCGGCTAATGCGCCTCGCGATCGATTTTGCGTTCCCGCCTGACAAATACGACCGTACTTGCGAGCTGCTTGCACCATGCGACGCCCCTCACTGACGTTATGGCTGACCGGCTTCTCGCAATAGACATCTTTGCCAGCCTGCATGGCCCAAATGGATGCAAGCGCATGCCAATGATTCGGAGTCGCGACGAATACGACGTCGACCGACTTGTCATCG
>JANMHA010000024.1:0-1654 GCA_031374925.1 Pirellula sp.
CACCGGGAAATAATCCGACCGAACTTTGAACCATTCCCACCAACTCCCCATCGAGGTCGACAAATGGTCCACCGGAATCTCCGCCTTGCAGGAGACAATCCGTGACATGATGCCCCGGCTCAGTGCAAATGACCCGCCCCAGCCGTGCCACGAGTCCACGGTCAGCTTGGTAGCCTTGCGGGTGGCCCAGCTTGATCACGTAGTCACCAAGTGCGACAGCGCGATTGGTGAGCTGTAGAAAGGGAAAGGGCCCGCCACCGTTGATCTTCGCAAGCGAAACATCAGCACTCGATATCTGCGCGAGCAAAGTGGCCGTCGTCTTCTTTCCATCGGAAAAGAAGACATCGACCTGGTCTCCGTCATTTCGTCCTTCGTGAGTGACGTGCGCTTGGGACAAAACCAACCCATCGGGCGAGATGATCGTCCCGGTTGCATTGCCAATGGAAACCACCGCAGGAGAAGCCCGCTCAATCGCCGAGCGCACTCGCTGCTGAAGGCCCGAGGTGTTCGTTGGCCGAGACGCAATCTGCGGGGAGCGCCCCCATGACACGGCTCCGGCGATCAAGCCAACCGATGCGATGAGGAGTAAAGCGAGAATGAGGTTTCGTTTCATAGATTGATGCCTGGTTGCGAGATTTGACTTGGGTTTTCTCGATCGCCCTTGGTGGCGTGCCTGGGGCCGTTCAAGCGTCAAGAACCTACGTTCCATACCTAAGATACACAGTTCGCGGCCCATTCTTGCACGGCCTTGGACATTTTTCTTTCGGCGATGTCGTACCACGAATCGTTAGTCGCGCGAGCTTTATTCTTCAGGCTTCCGTAGTAAGGCGTCTGCTTCGGTTTCTCGAACGATCAAGTCCGCGTACAGCACTCGGTAGGTCTCCTTGCCATCCGGTGTGAACCAGGCGATAGGTCGATTCGGCTGATTCAATCGAGCGCCGGGGAAGTAGTGGAAATCCAATTTGTCTTGGGGCAACTTGAGAAAATCTAGTCCGTCAGAGATCACACGTAAGAACTCCTTCACTGCCTCAGCCTGAGCCACAGCGATCTTCGTCTCCTCTTCGAAGCTGTTAGCGGCATCTCGCCGCGCTGCCCACTCCAGACTGAATTTCGCCACGATCGCAAAACATGTCCCCTCAGTGTCCGTGTGTTTCAAAGACGTCGGGAAGACCGAATCGTTGTGCTCAGCGCATTTTCGCAGCATCGATGCGAATCGATCGAACCGATCTGAAAGCGCTTTGACAGAAGCCGTCAACATTCGAACTTCGTGGTATCCCTTGGGGACTTCGACGGCCAGCAACTTCTCGTCGAGTTCAACGTTGTACTGAAACCCCGTAAACACCACCCATGTCACCGCTAGCTCGCTGCTGGTAATGCCTTTGGGTGTCGGTACTCGAATGCGGACTTCGACGGGTAATTTGGTCTCTGGGTCAATCCAGACTTCGACAACATCACCATGCATGTCCGATTGAAAACCAATCGCAGTCTTCTCTTCAATGACCCGATTGCCAAGCTCTCGAACGGAATCTCGATCGGCGAGAAAGTGGCTCCGTAGCCTTTCCACGAACGCTAACGGAGTCATCTCGTCGTTGGTTCGGTCAGGTAACGTGAGTCGCCGCGCCTCTTTGCGATCGGTATCAAGCAGTATCGACTG
>JANMHA010000136.1:0-11786 GCA_031374925.1 Pirellula sp.
GAATGACTCGCCGACAACCACAAAGTCGTCGAGGCCTCTGGCTGCCTCCGCGACAAGCGTTAGCAGTCCGTCGTACCCGAGCGGTTTATCCAACGGATACGACACAGCAATTGCAGTCAATGACGGCGGCAGACATGCCAGCAAAGGCGCGAACAACCGACCAGTCCCATCCATCCCTGGCAGCAACAGTAATTGCACTCGACCTCCAACAGTAGCGTAACGGATCAAGACGCGTAGATACCCCAATCCAATACGTTTCCGCATTAGAAAGCTTAAGTCTATCCGATCCCGCAGGCGTAGTCGAATCGGCTGAAGCCAGTGTCCACATTGATTTGAACCAACTTGTGGAAGACGCTTGTCGCTAAGACGGCTATGTCCAAAAATCTTAATCCGAATTATGGCTTATTGTTTGTAGAACAGCATAGATCTTCTCGACTATGCCACTCGTGGTAAACCTTTTGCATCAACAATGCACAATCGAACTCAACCGATCCAGCAGGGAAATTGGCAGTGTCTTGAAAGTAACTGGATTCCACACGATCGATACTCAGCGGTTCAACTCCCCAGTTTTTGCAACGCAGTTCAAGACCGTCATACCGACCCTTCGTATTGGTAACGGAATAGCCAAGTGATCCTGTTTCGAAAAATTTTGAAGCGACAGCAACGGTCTCAAAAACGGATGACTTGGGCAGATGTTCAGTAATGACACCAGAAACATGTGCGTGTGCAGTGTGGTCGTCACTCTGAAACTCAACTGAAAAATGGTCCTTCGTTTCCTTAACATTGAACGCGGCATGATGATGGAGACCAGGAAAAATCGTCCCACCGGCTAAACTGTTGAGCCTTGAATTTGTGTCCCGACGGATGACGTAAACTCCCTCATGCGTTCGCCCGTCTGCGTCCCATTCAACCGCAATGCGGTGTGCTGCGTTCTCGGAGCAGATGCCCCATGGAATGGGAACAAACCGCGGTCTAATTGCCTTGAGACGTATCAGGCATATGCCCCCCATCGCGTATCCTTTCGCCAGTTTTGGTCTAAAGGGTGCAGGAAGATTCCCGGCCATCACCGCAGCGTCGATGCGAAAGTTCGCAAGTATTCTTCGGTCAATGATTCCTTGGATGACTGGAATTCTCATCAAACTGCCTCAGGGTCATAGCGTTTCAGTTCAGCTCTCTTGCATAAATTGCAAAAGCCGCACGTAAGCTGCGGATTCTAGCCGCTCCAACGGTCGCACGCCATTTCCACTTGTGGACACATAAGCAGCCTGTCGGGAGGGAAGCGGGCGCTTGCACAATGAACGGGATTTGAAATTGATTCAGCAGCTGCTAGGTTGCTGGCTAGGCCGATCCTGCAGGCTCCGTCGACTTGGCGCGTACTGCGTCCGCATTGGTTGGCTCAGATTTATTTCGTGAATCCGGATGTAAGCTTAAGCTTCATCTTCTTATTAAGGAGCGTTCTTAACTCCTTCAATTGCACTGGTGGACCGAGATAGCTTGGGGGAAGGATCTGTATGCAAAACGGCAATCGCTTAGGAGCAAAGGTCATTCCGGAAAGCGATACGCTTCCTGGAGCAAATCGTATCCCATCGACTTCTACTTCAAAATGAAACTCGAAGTAGCCGAACGGGGGTTTCTCGGGAATCATGTAGTAACCGATAAGAACGACCGAGTCGTTTTTTTCGGGAATTGCTTCGTCAGGGAAGCCCAAACTTAGCGCAACCTCAGATGCCAATGCAAATCTTCCGTGGATCTCGAACTCATTCCAAAAAGCGGTCCTCTTGGAGTCTTCATCTGGAGCGGGATTGCGAACGACTTCAAGCCTCGGAAAGTCAGTGTTGGAATGCGGACTACTTGTGCCACTGCAAATACCAAACAATGCAAGTGCGAGTATGGCCGTTGTTAGTAGGTGTTTGATGTCCATGATGCTACCACAAAGACGAAAACGAATATCCCATTCCCACCATCATCGAAGCGGAACAGGTTTGGGGGCTTAATCCACCCCAACACGCTTCCCCGCCGCTAACCGCTCAAGTCTATCCGATCTAGCAGGCGTAGTCTAATCATATGGAGCCAATGTCCACAGTGATTTGACCCAACTCGATAAAGGGCGCTGGAAGCTGGCTAAAGCGGCTCCGGCTACGTCCACATATGGGTAGGAAACTTGCTGCGATGGAAGAGGCTGATTGAGGAATTACGACGATTGCTCGGGCGATGACCTTCCTTGTGGATATGGGAGCTTGGGGGAGGCCCGTGGAAACGCGCATCCTTAACCGATTTCGGACTCATCGCAACGCTGTGATCGCGGCCACCGCACGTTCTCCAGCCCTTGCTGCTTGAGGATGCGAGTGATTCCGACACATCAAGGCGATTGATTCCAATTCAGGTCGAGGACGATGAGCGATTGCATCACCAATGGCCTCGGCAACGTAAAAATTTTCGTCGTTAACCATTCGCTGCCAAAGTGCAACTGCCATCAAATCCGAGGACGGAATCAGAGCCAGAACAACATCCGTGTCATCGCCCTCAAACAGCCCGTCGTATGAATCGGCAATAATGCGGTTCAATCCATCTTGATTCGCAATCAAGATTCCGCCTTCAGGATGGAATAGTCTCAGATCGCGACAATCAGCGATTGAATGGCGAGCGGCGTCCACATATGTTGCAAGAGTGGGAAACACGATTCGGCAGTCGCCGTCGTGGTCGAGAAACAATACGGATCCGCAGCACGGTGGCGCGGACAAGTAAACGTGATGATTGCTTGTGTTTGGATCATCAAGAATCACTCCGCGAAGCACTTGCACGATCGGTTGAAAATCGCGGAAGTCGTTCGTCCAACGCACAGCGTCCGCAATCGGTAGTAGGTTTACCTCGAATTCGTCGTGACCGCTAAGGGAACCATCAGCAATCTGGGCGAAGTATGCAGTGAGATCGGATGGAACCTCGTCGAACAACAAATCAAGCGTTGTGCGCGTATCTGTCATGCTAGAGAGTCCGAACGTCCGCGGTGATCTCGTCGCGGCTTAAAGGTTTCTATCATTTATCGACCGACCCGCGACTTATGTCAATCGCTTGGTTCGTCCGGTCTTCCAGTTTTGGCGGCGATCCTGTTGGTCGAAAAATTCCTGTTTGAATGTTCTTGGTATCGATACGCTCTCCGTCTCCGCGATCAATTGTATGGAGAAACACACTTACGACGAGTAGGGTTCCATCTTTATTCAATGTGAATCCCATCCAACCCATTGTTGAACGAGAGGCTCCGTCAAATCTAATACCGGTTCGAGGCCCCTCCGCTTTACCAAATATGCTCTCGAAATCACTAATGTTTTTAAGTTTTTTAATCGTGCCAGGAGAAGGAAGATCTTTGAGATGGAGAGTTGTTGCTCGAAATCGCTCCGGTTGAGAATTCTTTTCCCCGACAACCAACGTTTTTTGGGCAGTCCCGCCAATATTGTTTCGTGCAACAAGAACGTGGGTGAATTCAAAATGATCTAGGGAAGATTCCGTAGCATCGCGATCATCCTTTAGTGACCCGATAAAACCTTCACGTAGCAGAACCATGCCAACGGCTTGATTATCGTCCAAGAGTTCTTGAAGCCCGCCCTTGTCTGCGGCAAAGCAGAAGCAGAATAATAGTAGAGCATTCATACGTCACCAGACCTCCATATGGACAATCTTGTCTTCACCCGGGTTTGGGAATGCCATCACCGGATTTTGGGAGATTGCGATCCTTCTTCGCTAGCCGCGTCAGTCTATCCGATCCAGTAGGAGTAGTCTAACCGGCCGAGGCCAATGTCCACATGGGGATGGTCCAACTTGTGGACATGCGAGACGCCTGGTTGCTGCTAGGCCGATCCTGCAGGAGTACGCTATTTTCGCAGGCGACTGGCCAACCGTGTGGAAGATCGTCATTGTGTCCATGTGCAAAGCTGGCCGCCCCCCTGAGCGACATAACATCGACCAGTAGGTGCATGCAGTTGCCAACTCTCGTAGCCACTCGAATCTGGGATTATTTCGAGACTCAATTCGGAACCAAGGAATATACGCAAATCGGCTGTGGCCTCCCAGATCTGCGCATTGGTGACACGTACCCCCAACAAGGCTTCCATCGCATTTCTAGCAGCATCGACTGGCGCGGACAGCCCAAACGAATGGCCACAATCCGGTTGGATGCTCAGGGTTTTTTACTGTGTTTGTAGAAAAGTCCGTCCCCTCCAAAAAATGCGGTGCAATTGCTTGACATTCTGACCACCATTGAAGAAGTTAATAAGACAGTCGGATCACGATTATCACCTTTGTGAGGAATTTTAGCTATGAACTGCAATAAGTTATTGGGGACTTTTGCGTTAGTGTTATTGACATCTTCCCTTGTGCGGGCGGATATCATTTCCGTCACAATGACTCTCAACACTCCGTCGCCAACTGCCAATCGATTAGCCCTGGGATTTGGAGGCGGAAACACTACTTCCGATGCGTCCGGAACGATCGTTGCCAACATCGACATCAATCGTGTTACAGGTGTAATTAGCTCGTTGGATTTTACGGGCGGTTCGATAACCACGACGAATTGGACTATGAATACTGCATTCGGGCCGTTCTCGGGGACCAATATTGTGGCAACGATGGACACGACACCCGCCGCCCCCGGTAGTTCTGTTACGGCAGGAAACTTTGATGCGACGGAGCAACTCTTGGTTTTGAATGGTGGGATAGCCAGTTTACCCGCTGCTGGCTTTACTCAGAACTTTGCAACCCTTCCCTTACCGATTCCAGGCGCAGGCACAGGATCGATGACCTCGGTCTTGATTGGCGGCGAATTCTTTTTGGCTTTTTCGATGCCAATCAACAACACACAGGTAATTCAGGGGCAGAACCTGACCATCGTCGGTTCGCTTGAAGCTAGAGGGCAAGTTACCGCTGTTCCTGAACCCGGATCGATAGTGCTTTGCGGCTTGGCAGCGATTGGAGGACTCGCCGTTCGTCGTCGCGCTGCAGTTCGAAGAAAACAAATCGCAAAATAGCTTACAGTCCCTACTCGCCATGTTCTCGGTACTTTTCGCGGCCCGCAGCGTAGAGCTGTTTGTTGGGTGAGCGTTCGCGAAGCCATTCTTCAATTGAGGATTCATCCGGAGCGAACTCGTTGACTTGGACGGTGAGTCGTTCCAATTGTTTCCGGCACCATCCGCAGCCAGTGCCTGCACCGCCGCATTCATTGAGCATGTTCGGCGTTCGGACTTTGTGAATACGGATGTAGTTGGTGACCTTGCGCCATGAAATGTGAAAGCACATGAAAAGCTCGTCGTCCGATTCCGTGATCGCACTAATCCGGACGGTACTTGTCGAGTTTTCGATAAAGCGTTCGGGCGCTGATGTCCAAAATCTTGGCTGCTTCTTCTCGATTGCCCGCTGTGATCTTAAGGGTCTCTTCCCACCGTTCGATTGCGTCCATCGTTTTTCCGACCAGCTCGGTTGGCAGTTGAAGCCCTATGCCTGATTCGGAATGCCTCGATTCGTGAAGGGTACTGGCCAAAACTTCGTTGGACACATCCACCCCTGGATGCAGTGGTGGAGCGTGATCTGAGTCTTTTCTCCCAATCCTCGGAGATCATCCAATGACAAATCGACCGGGTTTTCCACGAGGCCGTACACTTTGAGCCGGTAGTCCTTGAATTCATTTTCAGCCAGCGTCTTCCACTCCTCGCAAGTGGGCAACTTTCCGTTGACCCAAAAGAAGGGAGAGATGTCCTCCTGGCGAAATTCGGCTTGCGGCCCAGGATGGTCGAGCAAATATTCCATGACGGGTGTGACGATGGCCTTCGCAACGTGCTGGACGGCCCGTGGGCGCTTCCATGCCAGCCAATTCGCAACGGCGTTCACTGCTACGACGACTCTGACCCCCACAATGCCAAGGGAGAGGCCCAGCATCGTCGTGTCGAGAGGCCAGTCACGATAGCGAGGGGAGCCAGGACGAACACCACGGCGAAGTAGGAAAGTTGCTGGAGCGGGTTGTCACGGATGAACGTATCGGGTTCCGGGGGAAGGTGGAACGTGACGTAATGAACGAAGTACGCCCAGGCATCGGGGATGACGTGCCAGGAAGTCGGCACGAGCCGTTTCCACTGGCCCGTGCCGAACAGAAGCGCCACATAGACAAAACCGTTGGACACCCAAAACAGTACGCTGAGAAAGTGCCAATGCCGGGCCATGCCAATGGTGTGCCGATAGCCTGGAAGCCCGATCCACGGCGACATTTAGCGGGAATCCTCCTTGGCGGTCCAGACTCGATCTGTGGGTCTGATCCAGTACATGACGCGTTGCCTATTCAGTTTGTCACTGTTGGGGGGTGACTTCCGTAGTTCCAGGTTCTAGTATCAATTTGACAACGCCAACGCGGCAACCGCCGGAACCAGAGAAATTTACCTCGAAAGTGTATAAGGAGGGCGTGTCCCGTGCGCGTACTCGGTTCCCGTCTGCGGACAAGGTTGCAAACCCCGCGGTACTTTGAATCGCCATGGTGCTTGGTTTTGTTGCTTCGAACCCAAGCGGGTTAATGTCGCGGATGCTTCCCTCGAGGAACATAGCCCGGTCACTTATTTTCGCACTCGGTGGGGATCCAACCGACGCGAGTTCTGTCAGACCACAAGCTCGCACCGGTTTGACACGCCGGAGCGTCGATGTTTACTCGGCGCCTCACCAATATTCACCCCCAAGCCGTTCGCAGGCCCATTCGGCCAGCCAGTTGGGGTACATTGAGAATGTGTTTACTGGCGCCTCGCCGGAGCATTACTAGTTATCCAATCGAGATGAAAATGAAGATTGAAGATTGTCTTGGCCAACCAAAGACACTCTCTGAATGGGCAAGACAAGGTATTGATCACCCCGGGGCGGGATTTTGGCTGCTCAATGAGGACCAATTCGAGTCTGCTCTTACATTGGAAACGCCGATGTTCCCAATTACTTTGGACACAGGCAGCATGTCCGACGATGACTACGAAGCTTTTCAGAATGTGATTGACAAAAGTCACTACAGCAGATTCTTAAATCTTGACCAGCTTGAAGACGTCATTGCAATAAATGCGGTTGATGCAGAGGCAACCAAAATCCCAATAAAGATTAAGAAATTTTTCATTTTGCCACTTCACTGCAATCAATTGGTACGCCCGTCATGGGCATATATAGTTGGGATGCCGTCCACATTGCACCAGTCCCCAATGAGCGATACGAATCTCCCGGAAATCAGTATACCAAATGAACGCCCCAACTCTCTCCGGTTTGACACGCCGGTGCGTCGATGTTCACCAGGCACCCAGCCAAACATGCACTTCCAAGCAGCTCGCTTGCCCAGCCCACAACCAGATGGAGTACACTTTTAATCTGTTTACCGGCGCCGCGCCGGAGAATTCCTAGCTATCGGGAGCAGAAGATGAAACAGATTGCACGGCTATTGTTCCTTGCGATTCTCATTACTGGATGTGACCAACACATAAAGCCAGCCGCGCCCGTAGCAAGCAAATCTGTGCAACGGCCAACAAAGGAACTTGTTTCGTCATGGGCAAAAATGGGGATGTATATGCCGGATGCATCACAAGTTGCCGCTTTTCGAGGCGACTTCGAGCACTCAGAGGATCTTCTTCGAAATGGTCTAGACGATTCGAATTCATCTGTGAGGATGCGATCAGCTTATGTAATTGGCGAGATTGGGACAATTGCACGGCCACTGGGCGCATCACTGCTGATGAAGCTTTCGAACGAAGAGGATGAACTTGTAAAAATCTACATGGTGAACGCACTTTCCGAAATCGGGCATGACACGCCTAGTACGGTCCAAACACTTACTACCTTGTTTGATTCGCTGGATGGTACCAACGTTCCTCCCTCATTCGGCGGCTCATATGCAGAAGTCGATCAGAAAATCAACTTGGCAGCAGCGATTTTCGTTCTTTCAAAACCGGAGGACAGCGGCAAATATTTTGATTTCGTAACAAAATGGCTCGATCCTCCGGAACCGAGTGTTCGCGGGCTGCAACTGGATGGATATTGGGAGCGCCGATGGATGGCAGTTAACTGCCTTGGCAGAATGACAAGGGCTGTGGAAGCAATTCCAAAACTTGAAATGCTTCAATCAGAACCGAAACCAAAACCATGGGTCTCCGTTCATGTACCCCGGGTTCTTGATATACTGCAACGCGGAAACCGATAACTCGGGTAAGAATGCCCGTTGCCAAGCAATCTCCCCACACCAACTTACATGTTTGGTCGCATACGGTGGTTCAACGAAGCTGTGCATGCTGACTCCGGTTGCGATCGTCTTAGCCATATGCCAAGGTCCTTTTCGACTTTGGCAATTCGAGGACTCGTCCCCGCCCCCAACTCGCTCCGGTTTGACACGCCGGAGCCTCTGAGCCGGTTCGAGTTCCTTGCCTTGTTTGGTTCCTGGCTAGCATCTCCAAATAAAAAGGCCGGGTTGGCGCATCATTTCTATTCTCACGATAGAGGCAAATCGAACGCTCATCGGATATATTTAGAACTCAAAAAAGCCCTTTTGGATGTCCAATTCGGGGATGTTGTGCTTCCTGAGGTAGCCGCGTCTCGCCGAGACTCGATTTTCGAGTCTGTCCGAGTTGCGTGCTGCGAGTCTCGGAGGGACTCGCCTACCAATACAAACATTACCGGAGTCTTCTTCATGTTTGGTTCTACCAGTCACCGTACGATTCAATTACTGACCTTGATCTTGCTGATCGACGTCGTTGCATCTGCACAGCAGAATACCGATGTCGCCAAGTTCCCAGCCGATATTAACTACCGCACGGCGAACATAATCAGCGAGGGGGTTAGCATGTCTGCTGAGCTGTTTTCTCCTAAGGATGTCAGCAAAAAACTCCCTACGATTGTTTTGTCTCACGGTTGGGGTGGCACGGCGGAATCATTGCGACCGGATGGAGTCGCATTTGCTCGCGCCGGTTTCTTAGTTGTGACCTTCGATTACCGTGGTTGGGGAAACAGCGATGCACGATTGATCGCCAAGAATCGCCCCGAATGGAAAGACGGCAAGCTAGTTGCTGAGGTTACAGAAGTACGCGGCGTTATCGATCCCATCGACCAGACAACAGACGTATTAAACGCATTGAATTGGGTCTATGGATACGAGCAATGTGACCGCGAGCGGATTGGCATTTGGGGCTCATCGTTCTCAGGCGGCCACGTTGTCTATGTAGCCGCTCGTGACCCTCGAGTGAAGGCGTTTGTTAGCCAGGTTGGTTCGATGGACGCTCGCTGGGTTGTCACGATTCCGCAGTTGCGTGAACATACGTTCTCGCAAGGCAATCTGCGAAGCAGTGGCAAGCTCGGTTATCCCGAACCGTTCAAGGCGTTCAATAATTTGCGAGGGGAACCAGTCTGGGAAAAGCTGATGCAGTACGCGCCGATCGAAGATATCGTCCGATGCAAAGACTGCGCAAAGCTATTCATCATCGCCGAAAAGGAAGAACTGTTCGACAACAAAGACCATGCGATTCTGGCCTATGAACGAGCAACGGGAGTGAAAAAGCTGGTCTCGATCAAGGACATCAAACACTACGGCATCTATAACGTAGCTCGCGACCAAGCTCAGAAAGAAGCCATCGCCTGGTTCAATGAGCACCTGAAGGGCAAGCCGCCCAATAAGGACGCAGTAGGCCAACTGCAAACTCCCAATGCAACTGCGGAAGCCGATCCAGCCGTAGTTGCGAAAGCCTCCGCACCTCTAGTGACTGGAAACGGTGACTGGGCAATGTACAACTGCAATTCTGCAGGTTGGCGCTACAACGCTCATGAGAAAATTCTTGGACGAGACAACGTCCGTCAACTTGAATTGCAATGGTCGTTTCCTGCGGAGGGAAGCAATGAAACGGTTGGGGTCATTCACGCAACTCCCGCCGTGGTTGGTGGCGAAGTCTATTTTGGTACGGCCACCTTTCCGGCCTTTTACAAACTGGGAAAAGATGGTGCACTGATATGGGTCTATCGTAATTCCAGTGGGCCATCGCAGTTGCCACCTTCGAAAGGTGCACCGATCACTGAAAAGCTTCGAAGAGCCGCTTCCGAGGGCGGAATCTTCAGCTCAGCACTTGTCGAGGCTGGTGCTGTTTACTTCGCTGATACGAGCGGCTGGATATACTGCCTCGATGCTACCACTGGAAAGGAACGTTGGAAGGTCAGCAGTCGTGATGTTTCCTTTCCTGAATCACATTGGAACAACGTATTGATGGGTTCGCCAATTATGGCCGATGGCAAAGTCATCTTTACCGGAGGTACTCTCGAGCAGCTCTTTGCAGGAACCAAAGAATACGCTGGAAGTACTGGACGAGGATTCGTAATAGCACTCGATCCGGCAAACGGACAGGTACAGTGGAAACACGACGTCGGCCCAAAACCGGAAAAACTTTATCCACCGGTGGTCGTGGAAGGTAGCTGGGGAAAATACCGATTTGAGTATGGTCCAGCGACGAGCAGCGTTTGGTCGACGCCCTCCTTTGATGCAGAGTCAAACACCATCTACTTTGGCACCGATGTGAATACCGCTCCGCGCCAGCCCACGACTGACAACTCTTCCTACAGCACCGAGGACTCGTGCGCGATCGTGGCGATCGATGCCTCCTCAGGCAAGCGGAAATGGAACACACAAATCAACTCGGGTGATATGTGGACCAATGCGATGCGAGCTTATGATCCGAAGACGGGCCGCTACAAAGATGCTGCGGTGGGTGACACGCCAAAGATTTTTACGCTCGACCTGGATGGCAAACTAACCAAGGTTGTCGGTGCCGGCTGCAAGAACGGCGGGTTTTACATTTTGCGCGTGGTCGATGGAAAACTTGTTGCGCACACGCCAGTCTACACTGGGGCACCGACACACCCGACCGCTGAGCATGACCCGCGTGTGTTGGCGTTACCGAGTCCAATTGGCGGCCTGCAATCCGGCTGTGCAACCGATGGCCACACGATTTTCACCAACGGGATCGATGCCATTCGCCTCGCGACGCAAGAGAGTCCCCTTGCAGTCGGCCAAGTTCCAACCGCTGGACGAGTCACAGCGACGTCCATCGACCTCAGTCGCGAAGAATGGCGACACGAGCGTCCGAAGATTGCGGCCATGGGCGGCACTAAAGATCGTCCCATGTACCGAAATGTCGGCGATATTGTGGGTTCCGGAATTGCTTTGGGAAACGGAGTGGCCTATTTCACCTCGGTCGGCAGCGGCAAACTGCTTGCACTCAATACATCCAGTGGCGAAGTGCTGAAGGAAATCGAAATTGGCCCAGTGTTTTGTGGCCCCTCTCTTTCTCAAGGTCGAGTTTACGTTGGTGGAGGTAATACTCTTTGGAACGAAAGCGAATACGAATGTTATTTTCCGAAACAATACACCGGCAGTTTGCGATGCTTTGGTCTCCCAACTAGGGCACCCGAAAAGAAACAGGTCCTTCCAGCGATAAAATCGAAGTGAGTTTGATAATTGCCAGAATGCCTTCGTTTGGAAAAACCGACGCGAAAACTCCTGTAACAACATGCTAGCACCGGTTTGACACACCGGGCCCGCAGTCATCGCGACTGTTTGATGATCATGATTGCATCTCGCGTGGCGGAATGTTTGACAACGTCGTGCTTGTTTTCGTGCACAACGAGTGGGTTAGTTTTGACGCACAACGTGTTCGTATCCCGGTTTGGACCGACCATCCGTGTGGAAATGGAAGCAGCTTGTCGGATTCTTGTTGCAAGTACGCCTAACGCGACTTTAAAATTTAGGTCGTCGA
>JANMHA010000207.1:0-41896 GCA_031374925.1 Pirellula sp.
CCAAAAAGACGACAACCCATTGGCCGCAGACGGTTTTCAAAAACGGTTTGAAAAACGATGTCTGGCGGTACGCGAGGAAGGTATAAAAAAAGGAAAAATAATGAACTTGACTATCCTAGAAAAGCTCCGATCGGACGGAAATGCTTCACAGCGTGAGTATTGCGAGTAATCCATGGCATACGTTGGGGAATAGGAAAGATGGGATGTTTGGCAAAACGGGCAAACGCAATTCACGTCTCTTAAAAAGAAATCCCGACAAATTGGCATTGACGTTCAAGTTACTGCTGCCGTATTTCCTGGTTCATCAAAGGACCAAAGAAAAGCTCTGTCGTCGATCGAAAATTTGCGGGAATGTTCGATCGGCCTTCCTCCTGGGTTGGAGCAGCATATAACTGTCAACTAGCGATTACTGGGTCGATTGCTACGAGACAGTGCTTCACGATAGAGCTTAAGACTGTGCACCGGGGCAAACAAAAGTTTGCCCCGGTGCCAGGGAACAACGAAGGCCGATGGCGAAACCATCGGCCTTTTTTTTGCGCTACTATTGGAGAAATGGAGCCGCCTAGCTTTCACTATTGAAGCTCCCACACTCCAACCGTTCAACCGACGCTGCTTCCCCCAAGAATCCTGTGCCACCGATGCAAGGCGTCTTTTGCCAGCTGCGGATCGGGTTTTGCATTGGCGGCAAAGAATCGGTTTTCGAGGTCGGCAATGTCTGCTTGCAATCGCCCTTGATCATCTTGAGTCATTTTCGAAGCATAGTTTTTGGAAAATCGCTGCAACGTGATCACCGCCGAGAAAGGGGTAATTTCTTTCGGCAGTCGCAACCCAATATCCTCCAACTTCAACGATTTCGTTTTCCCTCTCAGATAAAACCAAACCAAAGTGGGTAAAAGAAACCCAACCATTGCAATTCCGGCAATCATCGGCACACGATTGCTCCTGACCCTATCGAGCGGAACCGTTTCGGTTTCAATTCCCACCAAGTCCATGTCGATGAATCGTTCGGAACGAAGCGTACCGTCAAACCGATTATCCAATTTGGGAACGCGTATGATATTTTCAGTGGAGGCCTCCGAAGGTTCAAATTTGACGATCCACTTTCTGGTTGTAGGTAGACGGAATAATCCGTCCGCGTCCGCTTTGAAGTAAGTGTCTGATTCGCTAGGTGTTGTCGTAGCGAATCCCATCGATTTGCTGTTCGCCTCGACGCCGAGAACTCGGACCGATTCTGACTCAATCTTATCTCGATTGACCGAATAGCCTGGCACTGCTTGATCGAGACCAAGTAACAACTGATCGAGGTCAGGAATCACGCCGCGCCCAGTGGCTTCAACCTCAAATTTGATGCTCTTGTCTTTCCCCTGCTTGAGATCGCGTGTATCAATCGTCTGACTGACTTGCAGGCCGTGCAAAGGTCGGGAAGGCGTTTCTGATTTCAGTTGACCTGCGGTTGAGGTCGCATCGATGAAGACGCTATTGGAATGTACGGGTAAGACTACAACTCCCGATTCGTCAATGGTATTGATATCTATCTGCAGCAGCGGCAATCCATCTACGCTTGGATCCTTTGCTTTCAGTATCAAATAACAAAGTGGTTTTTCCTCCCAACCCTTCTTGCCGTCAACCTGGATCGGTTGAGACGGATTCATGGAGTCAAAGAAACCGATATGGACCAATTCAAGATCTTCATGAAAAGCCTGCTCGATCGATTTTTGCATGCGATCACGAAAGTTGATGGGCTGGTATTTGCCTCCGATATAACTGTAAACGTTGTTTTGCAAATACTGGCTAAAGCCACCCAGTTCGCGACCGATAGCAGCTGTAGATCGCAGCGTCAGGACGGCTCCAAACTCCTTTGTGCCCACTTGGTCCGAGCCGTCAACTGTCAGGTGCAAATGGATTTCATTGCGAAGCAAATCGTCGTACATATCGAGAGTTTGCCTCAACAACGCCCCAGCCGGGTGGTCACCAACAATCTCGCTTGCTCGTCGCACGACCCCAGGCTTAACTTCCGGCGTCAGGCTCGGCAACTTGTCTATGATACGCCTTGCAAATTCGCCGAGATGGGAGTCGGCCATTTCGCTCGGCATCTCCAGCATCTGCTTGCGAATCTGTTGGATCTGTTCGGTGTTTTCGGAACCCTCGGTTAGCAAGTCGTTAGCGGACAAGGTCGAAAGATCACTGGAACCGAGCGAGATGCTGAACCAACTCAGGTAGACACCTGGGTCCTCGCGCAGTTCGCCTCGGACCACCGCCGCTTGATATTGCTTGGCGGCTTCACCAAAGGCTCGAAAAAGTTCTTGGCGAGCGGCATTGTAGGATGCGGCATCTTGATCGCGTTGTCGTCGGAACTGCATGTGGTCATAAGCTAGAGTTGCTTTGGTCATTGCATAGCGCCATGAAGTTGGCTCTTGGTGGGTGGCTGATTCGATCATTTCCAACGCCAACTCATAGCCTTCTTCGATGAGAGCCTCGATTTCCGATGTGCTTTTTTGGTTGCCGGCTGCGCGTTGTACGTCGCGAGATTTCCAATCGCCATTGAGACCTGCCCGCATCGACTCGGCAAGGCGTGCCGAGACGGATGGGGCCAACTCAGCAATCGGTCCCAAAACAGACACCACGTTCTCGCGACGAAATGTTTCCGCTTTACCATGGCACGAGGCGAAGGCCGTGACGACGCGTTCAAGCGATCGACCATTGGCTCCAATCTTGTCGAGCAAGTCCAATAGTTTTTTGAGACGCTCCAGGTTGCGATCTTGCCGTCCGCGCGTTAACGGGGCGGACGCAGTTTGCTGTCGCCCACCGATGATAATGAAGGAATTCATTCGGCGTGGATCGGGTAGTGGGTTGAGTCGAATCATCCAGACCTTCAAGAATTCATCAGCCATTTCCATGCTCTGACCCGGCGCTCGTTCGATCCCCTTGGCCAGGAGTTCCAGGGCTTGGTCCGCGTTGTCTGCGCTCAAAGCGATACCGATGAACGCCTTGAATGCTCGAACAGCCAAGCTTGGTTCGATAAGACTTCGCCATCGCTCGCCTGGCAGTGCTCGCAGCAAGAGGGTTGTTTCTGGGGCAACACCTGCCTTCGAGCCTTGTTTTGTAATCGTTTCCTCGGCGGCTGCGACCAAGCTCATGGTCAGTAATCGCAGTGGCACTCTGAGCTGATTCAGTTCGACGCTCTCATCGTTGAGGAGGGCATCGACCGAGTCCTTCATCATCAAGATTGCCGAAGCGCGATCTTGAATGCCAATTTTTTCATTGCCAATGCGCATGGCTTTGAGGGCAACCGCTTCGAGGCCTGTTGGCGCCAGCGACTTGTTCGCAAATACTCTTTGAAGCCATTCCGTCGCTGGACCTGGAGGGATGCTGGGGAGCAATTCAATGGCTTGTCCCATAGCTTCCCGTCGAAGAGTAAATTCGACACGGTCCGTCATTGCGATCTCGCAATAGAGATCCCAGGCGGTTCGACGTTGCTGCTGTGCTTCCGGTGTATTTCCAAGCGATAGAGCTCTAGCTTCGTGATAACGCGCATGCGATGTTAGAGCTTGCGTGTCTCCTTTCTCGCGTGCTTTCTCAAGAATCGGTAGATAGGCATAGGCTTCGACAGCTAACATCGCTTGCGATAGAAATTTTGCAGTCCGATCGCGCCTGCCATCGTCCTGTGGACCAAAGAAGCTAGTTCCCTGTCGGAGTCGTTCCAGGAATGGACCCATACTAGAACGCGAGGCTGCCGTCTTGAGCAACTGCGCCAGCAATGTCAATTGCCATTCGGTGAGTTCCGCCGGGCACGCTTCTGAAATCGCGAGGATCTCTTCGGGCAACAGGCCTGGATCGCCTTGGTTCGTCGACTGCAATACGTGAGCATACATTTCGGCAGCATCGCCGCCCGCTCTCTCCTTTAAAAAGGATTGCAGCGACTGCCATTCACCTGCAAGAACGTTCAGATGAATCCAGTTTGTTTGCTCGTCAATCGGGGCCGAAGCGGCTGGCATTGGCAAGGCTTTGAGCCCTATTTGGGCCCGAGCCTCGAGCACTTTGTCTGCTGTTCTTGCAAAGTTCAGTTTCTTGACGGCTTTGAGCAAGTCACTCGTTGGACTTGTCGCGGTGGGCTTATCCGTCGCATTCACCGAACTCGGAGTACTCACACCGAGAGCAACCAGTAAATCGATTCCGAGATCTTTGTAGGTTGCAACCATCGCCTCGCGATCTTCCGGTGAGAGTTGGTCGTAATCCTTTTTGAGCAAGCTGACCTCCTCGTCCTTGAGCGTCGGCTTGATTTGCTTGGCAGGAGTTAACGTTCCAGGCACTAGAGTGGTTTGGTCACCAGTGGCGCTTTGCGAGGGAATAGCCCGTGCGGGAGTCATCCTGAGCGCCGGGACTTGAGCATAAAGTTCCGTGCCGAAGAAGGCAAGGAATGCGACAGTGGTTATCGCGATCCGTTTAGTTCTTATTCTTAGCATGAGTCTGCAACCTGCCATCACAATATACAAATCTAGGAGTAATGTTTTTAGAAAGTTTCTTTGAACTACGCTACCAACCCGGACCAATTTCCAACATTCCGGACGCGCCATTGCCTGGACGATCTCCGTCTGGACGTGGACCTCGACCAGGTCGCTTCCCCGGCTCACCATCACCGGGCCGACGCCCACGCGGAGAATCTTTCGGAATGGGACGTCCCACCAATTCCGACCGATCCAACTGTTCCAAGTCGAGCACACGTTCCAAATTGCGTTGCAGATTACCCGCTAACAGCGGTTCCTCTTCGCGCGATGTCTTCTCGGCCAAATATCGGAACTGCTGCCGCGAAGTTTCCGAAATTGGTCGCCAAACGTCGGAAGAACGCCCTTCCTCTCGCAAGAGACGTGCACCGTAATAGTGAGCAGCTGCAAGTTCTTCGCGAGCTGCGATAGCGAGTGGGGATTCGGAATGCCCTTCCTGGACAGCTTCATCGAGCGTGGATTGCAGCTCATCGATCCCATTGAAGACTTCTCCGGATCTAACCAGGGCTCGTCCCCGCAACCATTTCACCTGCTTTGCCTGCGAACTTCCATCCAAAAGTGTCTCCACCTCTTGATAGCGGTCGGCAGCGCTCTTCCAAGCATCGCTGGCTGCTGCGTAGGCGGCTTGTTCTACCTGTGAGTTCTGCGCCAACTCAATTCGGTTGAGCTCACTATCCTCGGTCAACAATCGTTGCCGTGCTTCAAGCGTCTTAAACTGCGCTTCGTAGGCGACAGCCTGAAGCCCGCTGGCCTCGGCCTCCAATTTTTGTGCTTGTACCATCCGATCCACCGCCAAGTCGCGACGAAGTAGTTTTTGGCCTGGACCAAAATGGAAAGCCAATGCCATTGCTGGCGCGATCGCCCAAAGACTCCACCCTAATTTCACCAACATCATGCACTCCGTTCTGGATCCAATTTACTCAACCTATTCATTACCCGGGAGGGTGAGGCACCTGCCGAATTATTTTCCTGATTTTCCCATTTCGTTGCTTTCGAAACTGGAACTGCTGGCAAATGGCTAACCATCCGACCGAACAAGATTAGCATCGGACCAATCATCGCTAATAAACATCCGCCCACCGCGACACAAGTCAAGGCGACTTCGCGCAGCCCAATGCCATCGGTAACACGTGGTCGCACCATGCTCAGATTAGCTAAGACTTCGGAGGGCAAGTGTTTGTTGTTTCCTTGATGGAATTTCCCTTTGAGCTTGGTTGCTAGCGATTTGAGCGAAGCGACGTCCTGGGTCGAGCGGTGTCCCGACACCATAGTGGGTCGCATAGGATCCCCTACACCGACCACGATCGAATCGGCAATTGACGACGGGATAGAACGCACGTCTATCTTCTCCTCCGAATCGCCGTCGCTGATGATGAGCAGCGTTGCTGAGCCGGGCTCCCACTTGCGAGCGTAGTTCAGTGCCTCACTCACCCCACTCGAAAGACGGGTCGGTCCCGATTCGAAGGCCGCATACAAAGGCAGTCCATCCAACAGATTGCGGACCACGTTTCTGTCAAACGTTTCCTCAATCACCGGAATGGACTTGGTGTAGACAGCAAAGACCGTAACGCGCGTGGTCTCCGTATCGAGTCGATCGAGGATCGCTTGAATGACCTCACCTGCCCAAACCGCCCGTTTCTTTTTTCCATCGGGACCAGAATCCGCAACGTACATGCTCGGGGACGCATCGAGACAAACTAGCAAATGTTTAGAAGCCGCCTGCGAAGGTTGCTTTTCGATCGCAGCAGGTTGCATCAACCAAAGGACGGTCATTCCAAAGGCGATACTCGAAGCCCCCACCATTCGCACGAAGGGCGTGACGGCAACCCATCCGCGAGAACGCCCTGGCGAACCGAAGGCAAGATAGGCAACGCGGGCGATGCGTTTGCCATGCAGCCATTCGGCAGCAAAGACGAGTAGAGCGATGCTCAACCCAACGATCATCCCAATCCAGATTGGATGCGCTACCATGGCGTGTACCTCAATCCGAATGCCCCTAAAGTATAGGCTCCGAGCAGACTTAATCCAACCCATGCAAAGGGTTGGAAGTAGTCCATCGGAATCGCGGACGCGGGTTTGAATCGAGCGGGCTTCATCCGATCAATGTGCTTGAAAATTCGTTTTAATCCACTTTCATCTGTGGCCGCAAAGGCATCTCCTCCCGTCGCACTGGCAATCTCCCTGACGTCGGTCGGGACTGGATCAGTTCCGACATGGACATGGTAGAGTGTGATGTTCGCCGCTTTCATTTCATCCGCCAATTCCCCGGCATTCGCACCGTTGACATCCGCACTCATTCCATCTGAGACAAGCAGCAGCAATCGGTCTCCGTCGGCCGCCTCAGCAACCATGTTATCGCGGCAAAAGCGAAGGGCGGCGCCGATGAGTGTTCCTCCCATGAAAGGGGGCTGATTCCTTGGATTTGCAAATGGAAGTGCGCGTCGAATGGTGGCAACGTCTTTTGTAAGCGGAGTCCACCGAATCTGCTGTGTTCCAAACAAGGTGAAACCAAGTGCATCGCCATCGCGAGAAACAATGAAGTCTTCGATCGCGCGTTTGGCCATTTCATATCGATTGTCAGTGGACATACTCCCCGAAACGTCCATGCAGATCTGAATATTGGTGAGTACCCGCTCCTCGCGCGGTACACGTTGAATCTGCGGCCCCGCAAGAATGGTAACAATCACGGACAGCAACATCGCCGGTAACAATTCCCAAAAACGAAGCAATCCGCTCACGATGCGACGTCGCGGATGCGTTTGATGATCAAAGGGCAACGCGATTCCCCACGAACGCATCTGCAAGAGCCACACACTGAGCAAAATTGGCAATATCAAAAACAAAAGAACCCAGGGATGTACAAACGTCATGTAACCTTGCCCCTCTCACTGGACTCATCGATCGTCGCCAAAGAGCGATAGGGTTTCAACAATTCGACGATGGCCTCCGGCGATCGATCGGATTCGTCCTCGATCGCGTCGGATTGATGGAGCCAGCGTTCGACCGTCGTCATCAAGGTGCCCGCATCCGGATGGGAACGAAGTCCGCGAATCGCGCTGGCTATGTCCGTCGAGTTGAGCATTGTGCGTTCTCGCCAGTAATGAAGCAGTAGCAGCTCAAGCCTTCCTTTTTCATGAATCGAAAGCGTCCGCGATGCTGCAGCCTCGATGAGCGGCTGCAACTGATCCGCAAATGTTGGCGGAGCTTCTGCTACGGTGCGATTCACCTGCGGAACGGCTCTCAGCGATCTGCGAACGAAAACAACCATTGGGATGCTCAACCATGCCAGACAAACGAAGACAATCGCAAGTCGATAACCTCCCCAAAACGAAGGCTTAAACTCAGCCACCTCAAAGAGGTCGCTTCGATGATCCTTTGGCAAAGTTGATACAATGCGAACTTGGATGGGGGCCATTTCGGTGACTTCGGATCCGTCCACATGTTCCATGAGCGACCGCAAGTCGTAGGAGCCTTCTATCGTGCCGAGGAACTTGGCTTCGTAGCGGTGTGGGTCTTGTTGAGAAACAGCCAGACGCAACCAAATAGGCGAATTGGAGTCTCGTTGTGTTTTCGAACGCAAGGCTTTACCAGAAAAATCAAACACATAGGTTCCGGTAAGTCCCCGTTCGCCTTTTACCTCTACCGCGGTACCCGACTGAGCCCCGATTGCAAGAGAGAACGCAACGCCGTCACCAAGCCAATGGCAAAAAGTCAAA
Organism: Pirellula sp.; assembly: GCA_031374925.1. Lineage (GTDB taxonomy): Bacteria > Planctomycetota > Planctomycetia > Pirellulales > Pirellulaceae > JBKCUI01. Next base: position 8,219 of record JANMHA010000207.1, read on the forward strand.
ACAGCCAAACCAAGTACCAAACGAGTCGGCGTGCTCAGGGGAGTCATGCTCAGGGGAGTCAATTGCCAGCCCTCGACATCATGTTGCGGGAAGCGAGGAAGTGCCTCAGTGGCGGTATGAATGGAAGATCTGTCCTGAGATGAAGGTAGCTGATGCCAGCTCCGACGAGTTCTTGAACAACCGGTGGTTGGCCTTGCCAGCGGGTTGTGCCCCCCCCCAGGAACATGCGGCCGGTCTCTGCCTCGACGCCGCGAAAGAAACCCGCTCGCAATTTGCCGCGCTCGGCTGGGTCCTCGAGATGCACAACCACCACGTCGTGTTTCTGGGCCGCATGACGAAGGCTCAATCCGACCGTTGGATCATGCAAATCGCTGATGATCACCATAATGCACCTGCGTGATAGTCTCGGTTCCAGTGATCGTATTCGATCTCCAAGCTGCGTCGCCTCAGCCCGAGCTTGTAGACGGAGCGGTTCCATGGCACGCCAAAGGTCGCTTTCAGCAAGACTTACCTCAAGCCGCGTCTCGCGCTGACCACCCCCAGCAATCGCCACCGGACTGAGTCGGCGCAGTCCTACCAGTCCAATAGCCGATGCGATCCAAATCGCCATGTCATGCTTTGTAAGCCTGGCAGACGAGACACTCATCGAAGACGATGTATCCAGAACCAAAAACATGGCGATACGCTTTAGCGTCTCGTACTGTTTCACGAAGGCCTTACCGGTCTTGGCGGTGATCCTCCAGTCGAGTTGCCGGACGGAATCGCCAGGTTCGTACGGGCGCGACTGAGCATACTCCAATCCACTTCCAACAAACAGAGAGGTATCGGATCCAAAAGCCAAGTCGTCAGCCAATCGCCGCGCGACCATTTCGAAATCGGCGTGTACAAGCTCATTCGGCGGGCGTAGACTCTGTTGTTTTTCTTTTGGCATAGCAGAACCTATCAGACTTCGGCGCACCCAACTTATGTCATCGATTCGAGAAGATCTTTGAGGACGTCGGTCGGACGATGTCCATCCGCGAGCGCCTCGTACGTGAGTCGGACTCGATGAAGAACGACGTCTTCGGCCAAGGCAAAGAGATCCTCTGGAACAGCGTAGCTGCGGCCATACAAAAAGGCTCGTGCTCGAGATGCTTGAACCAGAGCTAGAGCAGCCCGCGGACTACAGCCTAATTCAATATGCGGATGTTTGCGTGTCCGATGAACCAGTTCGACGCAGTCTCGAATAAAGACTTCGCTGACATGAACTTCTTGGACTTTGCTCATTGCGGCGGTCAAATCATGAACGTGGAGCAATCCCGATTCCGTAATGGCATCAAAGGCTGACATGGGTACCGCCCCCTCCCCTTGTCGCAATAGCTTTAGCTTCAAGCTGCGGCGAACAACTTCCGTCTCATCCTCGATGTCTGGATACGTCAATCGATGGCAGAGCATGAATCGATCCAGCTGGGCTTCTGGTAGCTCAAACGTTCCCGCCTGTTCCACCGGATTCTGCGTGGCGATAACCAAAAAAGGAGCAGGCAAAACATAAGTCTGATCGCCGATCGAAACCTTGCGCTCTTGCATAGCTTCGAGAAGCGCCGACTGCACCTTGGGACTCGCCCGGTTGATTTCGTCCGCCAAAAGGAGGTTGGTGAAAACAGGTCCCTTATGGATCCTAAACTCACCCGACTTCTGATCGAGAATCTCCGAACCGACAATATCGGACGGAAGCAAATCGATGGTGAATTGAACGCGTTTGAACTGCAAATCAATGGCTTTGCCAACCGTCTGAACAAGCAGTGTTTTCGCAATGCCTGGGACACCTTCCAATAACAAATGACCGCCAGTTAGCAGGGCAATCATGACTCGTTCGACAACTACCTGTTGACCGACTACTGTCTTGGCGACATGCTCGCGTACGATGCTAGAAAACTCGGCCTGCTTGGCGTCAGTGGTTTCGGTTGTTTCAGTAGCTCGAATCATCGTGTCTTTCTTTGTCGGTCCTCGTAGCAGAGTATCTCCGAAACGCTGGATGTCCGCCTCGGAGATGCGGACCTACGGTGTTTTGGGTCGTTCTACAATTTCATTGATCTCTGGATCTTTTACAGTTTCCTGAATCGGAATGGCTTCCGATAAAAGTTGATTCAAGACTTTGTCCAAAAAATCCGTTTTCAGTCCAGAGGCCCTAAGGATTCCGGCTCGATCTATCACAATTGTAGCTGGGGCGAATTTGATTCCCATTGAATTACTGGTGGTTCCTGGCCCAGGAGGATCGTTCTCCGATGGACGATCCATGGCGATTGGAATCTCAATCCGCTTTTCCTCAGCAATACTCTTCATGCGATCCATGCCTGCCCTAGCGTCGCAAACAGCCATGAACACAACTCCCTGCGTAGCAAACCGCTCGGCAACGGTCTGCAATTTGGAAAGCTGATCGACGGAGGCAGCCAGCTCAGGCCGCACGAACTGAACCACCCGAACGCGTTGTTCCCAGTTGTCAGCCTCGATGGCGTTGCCAAGCCATTTGGAAACCGCCAGTTTTGGAGCTGGTTTTCCTTCGACCGCGACCGCCGAATGGGATCGCTTGCTTCCTCCTAAAAACCACTTTTCAGGAAAGGCTGCGATCTTGATCGGTGCATTCCCGGTCGACGTGCCCGGCTTCCCTCCCAGAAGCTGATCCACGGCCTCTTCAATCTTGTTGGGCTTGATTCCTGCCGCTCGAACTATTCCGTCTCGATCGATAATAATGTAGGTCGGCCAAAATTTTAGGGCGTATGCTTTCGTTGTTTCACCCTGTGACTCCTTGGATGAATCCAGGGCAACTGGGTAGTTGATCCCCTTTTCCGAGATAACCTTGTCAACGTTGTCCCAGCCTGATTTTGCGTCATGAATTCCAATCAGTGCGACCCCCTTCTCTTTGTACTCGTCTATGAACTTGATGTTCTTAGGAATGACAGCCATGCAAGGCCCGCACCAAGTTGCCCAAAAATCGAGAACGACGATCTTGCCTTTGAGCTGCTCGAGAGTCGTCGAATCACCTTTCCATTCCGCAACAGATAACTCTTTTGCGGGCTTCCCTTCCAAATCGCGAAGCTCATCGAGACCTTCCCCATCCCGAACATACCAATCATTAGGAAAAGGGGAATCCGAGGTCAAAACCAGAGAGGACTCGACTGATTGCGCCTCTACAGGTGCAGCGAACCCCAAAGCAAGCGACGACCAAGCGGCCAAAGCTAAACCTCCAGTTGTCCAAGCGTGCAAAACATCGCGGCTTGTTTCAAATAGCATCGCACAAGGTTCCTTTCGTAATTGGCTGGTCACTGGCTAAAGTGATAAGCATCTTAGTCTATATCAGGGGAAAAACTTGGGTGAGAGAATTCCCGCCAGTAACGGGCTTTTGGGTGGCACGCCCAAAGCGATGGCGTGATTGGCACGCCCAAAGCGATAGCGTGGGCGTGGAAATTGTGGCAAATGTTGCTGGCGACCCACCCCCGCCCTTCGCAAACTCAGGGACGTGCTACACGCCATAAACTCAGGGACGTGCTACACGATCAGCGAATGGTTTGCCATTCCTGAGGATAGCCGTGTCGCCACCTTGAATTTCGCAACAATGCCTAAGCGACCATGGAGACCATTTCAATTGTTCTGAGAATTGGAAAAGAGAAGTTGCAGCGTCCGACGATATCAAAGCGAGTCTTGTCGCACCACGATTAACTGACTTGTGATCAAATTCAATGAATCTGCTAAACGCTCGTCGACTGATTGAGGATTTGCCCGAAAAGGCAATAGTTGTGGATGTAGGTGGTGGTGCTTCCCCTTTTCCGCGAGCAGACTACATCATCGATGCCCTTCCATTTTCTTCTCGGGGCAATGGTAGCGATCAGAATATCCACAGCCAACTCGACTACCCAGCAAGGTACTCGGCGGAAAACTGGATTCAATTGGATCTTTGTCAACGTCAGCCGTGGCCGGTCGAAGACAAACGATTTGATTTTGCCGTTTGCTCGCATTTGCTGGAAGACATTCGAGATCCAATCTGGGTATGCTCCGAATTGCAACGGATTGCCAAAGCCGGCTACATTGAAGTTCCTTCACGGTGGGTTGAGCAGTCAAAAGGGGTAGAGAATCCGAAGCACGCGGGATACTACCATCACCGCTGGCTAATCGAATCGAGCGAAAATCGACTTCTATTCCGTCAAAAACCGCATCTACTTCACTCCATTAACGATGCCGTGGTGGCATCCTTGTGGCCGACCCAACAGATCCATCCCGATTTTTCTATTCTTGTCTTCCGTTGGGAAGGATCTTTTGAAGCAGTTGAGATTTTGGAGTTTGATGAAGGAAAGGTTGGTGCAGAGCTTTGCCTTTTTGCGTCCAAATCGAGACAGATTCGCGGTTTGGTTACGTCGCGGAAAATGACTTTTGGCCGCAAGCTCAGAAAGTACATTTACTATTGGCGACAGTACTGTGGTAGGCGGTAATACATCTTGCAGAATCCTACGATCAGTATCGTCATCCCTGCGTACAACTCAGCTGGTACACTTCAAAGAGCGCTCGACAGTGTGTTCGCCCAAACATTCCCTGCTTACGAAGTCATCGTAATCGATGACGGAAGTTCGGACGACCTTTCGAAACTCATGTCGCTGTTTGGGAATAGAGTCAAATGGGTCAGGCAGGACAACCAAGGAGCTGCGGGAGCGAGAAATAAGGGGGTTTCGCTAGCGAAAGGTTCGCACATTGCATTTCTAGATGCAGATGACTACTGGGAAGCAGACAAGTTGGAGCGTCAGTCGGTTATTTTTCTTGAACATCCTAACATTGGACTCTGTTGTAGTGTCTGCTTCGAAGAAAAACCTGGGAGCCAACGTCAGATATCCTTTCGACGAATTGGTCGGTCTCCAGCGCTCGATCAAATCCTGAATCCCAAGGGAAGAGATATTTTCGATACGTCTTGTTGCATTTCGACAAGCTCGGTGGTTGTAGAGCGTTCGGTGTTGGCTTGTGATCCATTTCGACCTGGTTTTGAGCCTGCTGAGGATCGTGACCTCTGGGTGCGTCTGATTGCGAAGGTCCCCGCCTACTTCCTTGGGCAAGCGACAACGACATTGGTTCTGGAAGTTGGGTCGCTTTCAAGAACCAAGATTGACCGAGACTGTGGCAATATGCTTCGAGTCGTTGAGCAATCTAGCAAGTTGTTGGGCCCAAATGCCCTCCGATGGTGGCGTGCCAGAATCTATCAACGATGGGCGGCGGAATACTTGGGTAGCGGCAATGGAAAAGCTGCGATTCGGCCGGCCGCTCTGCGCCTTCGTCTGCAACCCTGGTCACCCCAAGCTTGGTGGATCCTGGCTAAAGCTCTACGAAGCTAGCAATCGAACTGCTTGCCAGTTTCAACTGGATCAGTTTCGATCCGTTCATTCCATGCTGGTTTGGGGAATTTGCACGATCCAGTTAAATCGGCGGGAACTAATCTTGAATCAAATTCCTGGCATCCTTCTGAAATGTGGAAAGTTCAACCGAAGGAATCGCCGATGAAACTAGTTAAGCGAGGCTGTTTGTACGGCCTGAAGGGAATTTGAGGCCAGACTGGTGCAAAATGAGTATTCAAGTACGACCCAATTCGAAACTTTTGATGTCTTTGTGCATCGCCACGCTTTGGCTGACAGAGCCAACGCTGGCGCAACCCCCATTGCTAGACCGTCCAGAGGTTCAACCCCGACGGCCGTCGCTCTCTCCCTACTTGAATTTGGGGATTGAGAACTCAGGAGCACTACCTTCGTACCAGACCTTTGTTCAGCCAAGAATAGAACAGCAAAAGCAACAGGCTTCTCAGTTCCTGTTGCAGGCCAAGACAATGGCTTTGGAGAAGAATGCGTTTGTCGACTCTCATTTGCGACAAACTGGATTGGGCGGCAGGTTTCAAAACTATTCTCATTTTTACCAAGCGCAACGACCACACGCCAAACCATGAGCAGCCAATACAACCTCACGAACTCAATCACCCCATAATCGTCCACGTCGCTTGATGAACACAAGTTACCGAACCACAGAATTTCCGATGCGCGTACGATTGTTATTGATCGTGCTTTCGTTATTGGTAACTGGGGTCAGCGGTTGTCAGCGAAACTTCATTCATTCAACGAAGCGCATTGAAATACCGTGCTATGATGTTCCTCGCGAGTTGGATAAAGCAACCCTTCCAGCCTACCGCATCGAGCCACCGGATATTCTATCGATTGACGTGGTTCAGCAAGTTTCCGAAAGCGACTATTTGCTGCATGCGTCCGATACTTTGATGATGACAGTTACCGGCACTTTTCCAGAAGAGCCTATTGCGGGCACTTATCCCATTGAAGCTGGAGGCGTTATTCAGTTGGGCTTTAGCTACGGTACCGTAGAAATTGCTGGAATGACGGTGGGCCAAGCGACCAAGGCGATAGAAGCACATCTACGTACACTTCTCCGTACGCCTCGCGTCACGGTAACCCTTCGCAATGTAGCTGGTATACAGCGAATCTCCGGGGAGCATTTGGTCGGATCCGATGGGACGGTCACCTTGGGCCGTTATGGATCGGTTTCGGTAGTCGGGCAGACCTTGTTCGAGGCCCAGCGGACTATTGCGGACTTCCTATCACCTCATTTCAACGCGCCGGAAGTTTCCATCTCGGTCTATTCTTTTAACAGCAAAGTCTACTACGTGGTAACCCAAGGCGGAGGTCTTGGAGATGGACTTGCTAGATTACCTTACACCGGAAATGAAACTGTTCTGGATGCGGTCAGTCAGATTAACGGACTAAGTCAAGTCTCCTCGACCCGAATATGGATAGCACGTCCCGGCAAAGACTCGAGCGGCGAAAATCAGATTCTGCCTATCGACTGGATAGGCATCACTCAGCGCGGCGAGGTGGGCACGAACTATCAAATGCTACCAGGAGACCGACTCTTTATCGCTCACGACCGAATGGTGGCATTCGATGGCGCGCTTGGCAAATTTACGGCGCCCTTGGAACGTATCCTGGGCTTTACTCTCCTGGGAACCACGACCGCTTCCAGATTGTCTGGAAGAGTTTTGCATAAATCAACCGGAAATACCCCAACCGACATTCGTCGGTAGTCAAATCGAGGACACCAAATGGGGCTAGCTCCCAACACGCACAAGCTTCAACGATCGCCAACGCAGTATCTGCGTTGGTTGGCGATCGCTTGGTTGCTTGGCGTCGTAGTTGGCTGCCAAACGAGACGATCCGTCGGATTGCCCTTGCTTCAGGATGTTCTTCGGAAAAACAGGACCATCGAAGGAAGACCTTGTAGTGATTCCCACTGCGATGAAATCCAGTCCTTTAAGGGGCCCCTCTATCACGAAACACAATGGAGGACGCTCGGCACAGCGGTCGAGGATTAATCGCGGATACTGTGCGATTCAACTCTAGAACACCCGGCACTTCATCATGTCTACCATCAGCCCCCCGAGCCTTACAAAACGCCGACTATCCGAACCCTGCGAAGCCCATGATCAACATGGCTGGGGATTCATGTCGCTGCTATTGGTCGTTGGTTCGTTGTTCATTCGACCGGCCGATTTGCTTCCGCAACTGCGTGACGTCCCTGTCTACCAGTATCTCATCGTGACAGCTGTCTTGCTTTCCTATCGCTCTATTGGCAACCAATTAAACCAGCACTTGCTGGTCTATCGTCCCGTGACCGCCTGCATCCTGCTGTTGGTCCTTGCGGTTGCACTCTCGCACCTTGCGAATGGCTTTTTTTGGGGCGCCCGCGATTCCGCCTGGATGGCAAGCAAGTTGGCCGTGCTATACCTTCTCATTGCTGGCGTAGTCAATACCACGCAGCGACTTGAAACCTTTGCGTGCGGTTTGGTTCTGGCTATTTCGATTATGTCCGGTCTCGCGCTCGCGGATCACTTTGGCTGGTTGGATTTGGCAGCATTCGCCCATATCGACGATCGCATTTCTAATGAGGACCCGAGCGGTTTCAAACTGGCGCGCTTATGTGGCTCTGGTATCTTTGAAGATCCAAACGACTTGGGATTGGCAGTTGTCGTTGGAATCGCCTTGATCCCCTATTTTCTGTTCAAGCCGAATCAGGGTTGGCCTCGCTATTTCTGGATCCTGCCGGGATCGATTTTGGTTTGGACTCTCGCACTAACTTATTCGCGAGGAGCCTTCCTTGCTTTGGCGGCGACCGTGCCTGCTTGGTATTATTACTATCGTAGCTGGGGTTATGCGATAATTGGGTCTGTCGCATTTTTGCCGATCCTCGCAATACTATTTGCTGGCCGCATGACCGAGTTCAATTCAGTCTACGAGGGCACAGGCCAAAGCCGAATTCAGATTTGGTCCGAGAGTCTGACTGTGTTTCGCAATGCTCCTTTGCTTGGAATCGGCGAAGGCATGTTTTCGGAGAATTATGGCATTGTCAGCCACAATTCGTTTTTGCAAAACTACACCGAACTTGGCTTCATCGGTGGAACACTTTTTATTGCCATCTTTTTGACCGCGATCATTGGACTATTGCCAAAGCGAACTCGCACGGAAGAAACTTGCGAGCAAGAGTTCCGATTGCGAGGTGCGATCTTCGTAGTCATGATCGGTTACACCCTAGGTATCTTCACATTGTCACGGCAGTTCGTCGCTACGACATTCTTGGTGCTAGGCCTTGCGGTTGCCAGCCAAATGACCGGTCCAGCCACTCTTCCGAAAAACTGGCGCCTCGGGAACGGTCTAGCGACACGAGCCTGTTTGACTGGAATCGTGTTTCTAGGCTTGGTCTATTTGATTATTCAATTGTTAAGTCGAAGTACATAAAAGAAACTTGCATGCACACCGAAAGTCCCCAGCATTCCGTGGAACGCACTCTGGCGTTGGATTTTGACGATACGGATTGGAATATTCCGAAACGATCGTTGCATTCCCTGTCCACCGAACGCATTGAACCGCCGCGGGGCCTCTCCTATCTTGGGCTAACTGAGCTTTGGAGATTCCGTGAGCTGTTCGTTTTTCTGACCTGGCGCGATGTTAAAATCCGATACAAACAAACCGCGCTTGGAGCGGCATGGGCGGTCCTGCAACCGGTCCTAATGACGATGGTGTTCAGCGTCTTTCTCGGCCGGTTGGCGAGATTGCCAACTGGAGATGTTCCCTACCCACTCTTTGTTTTTTGTGGCTTGTTACCGTGGACCTTTTTTGCATCGGCAATTTCGAATGCTGGGAATAGCGTCGTCGGTTCGGAGAAGCTCGTCACCAAAGTCTACTTCCCTCGATTGATCATTCCCATCGCCGCCATCGGTTCTTCCCTTGTGGATGTGCTGGTTGCCTCCAGCATCTTGGCTGTCTTGTTGCTTTGGTACCACACCGCTCTTTCCATCACGATCTTGCTCGCGCCGTTGTGCTTGCTGCTGATCGCGGCGACTTCGGTTGGCATAGGTGCTTTCCTGGCTGCCATGAACGTTGCGTATCGCGATTTTCGAATTGTCCTTCCGTTTCTAGTCCAGATTTGGATGTTTGCTACACCCAGTATCTTTATGGACATAAAGAACACACCCATGCAGGGTGGAATTACCGGGATCTCAACATGGCTCCCGTGGATGCTGAGTCTAAACCCGATGGTATTGTTGATTGAAACGTTTCGCAATTGCATCTTGGGTCAACCGATCGACTGGTTGCGTTTCGGCGGTGTAGCGTTATTAGCCCTTGGCGTTCTGGTCGCAGGCTGTTTGTATTTTCGTTGGGTCGAACACAAGTTCGCCGATATTATTTAAGAAACGGGTGCAAGTGGAATGATTGCCATCAAAGCATGTGGATTGGCGAAACGATATGCACTACAAACCGTTTCCTCGCCGATCGAGTATCAAACGCTGTCGGATCGGCTGGTTGAACTGAGCCAATTTCCGTGGCGCTTTTTGACGGGCAAGAACCCACGTGCTGAAAGCGCGTGGTTTTGGGCCTTGCGCGATGTAGACTTTGAAGTTCGACAAGGGGAAGTCATCGGCATCGTTGGGCGCAATGGAAATGGCAAGAGCACGTTGCTCAAGATCCTCTCCAAGATAACTTCGCCGACACAAGGTTACGCCGACTTGACTGGCCGCGTTTGCAGTTTGCTGGAAGTGGGAACTGGGTTTCATCCGGAACTTACGGGCTCCGAAAATATCTATTTGAACGGTAGCATCCTGGGCATGACACGCCGCGAAATTCAGACAAAATTCGATGCGATCGTCGCATTCTCAGAAGTGGAACAGTTCCTGCACATGCCGGTCAAGCGCTATTCGAGTGGAATGCGGGTGCGTCTGGCCTTTTCGGTGGCCGCCCACCTTGATCCGGACATACTAATTGTGGACGAAGTGCTTGCAGTCGGCGATCTTGCATTCCAACAGAAATGCCTTCAGAGAATGAGCGAGTTTGCGTCGACGGGCCGCACGGTCCTGTTCGTAAGTCACAATATGCCAGCGATCGAGTCGCTTTGTCCAAGGACCATGCTGGTTTCTAATGGACGCATCGTTGCCGATGGACCAACCAACGAAGTCGTGCCGCAGTTCATTAAATCCATGGTTCGTTCGGAGGACGGCCTAGACCGGGCAGAGACGGATCTTTGCGGACACCCGCGCCGTACTCGTAGCTCTAAGGAGATTCTCAAGACACTTCGAATCCTGGATGAGTCCGGAGCCCTTTCCACGGGGCTGCCGCTTGGAAGTGCCTGTGCGTTTGAACTGAGCTTTCATTCCCAGGGAATTCCTAGCGGTCTCGGTTTTAGCATCGCCTTGAGCACGCCACAGGGCCAAAGGATTGGAGTTCTACACAGCCGTATCCATGCCCGCATGGTCACAAACGGCGAACAATCTGGCGTCGTGAAGTGTGTGGTTGACGATCTTTCCTTGTTACCCGGCGAATACATTGTTGACGTAGCGGTAGGAACATGGGACAAGGTTTTAGACTCAATCGATGGGGCTGCTCGGATCACGGTTCTCCCGACGGACTATTTTCAATCGGGTGAGCTTCCCAATTCCAACCAGGGAGCACTTGCCTTGAAATGCCGTTGGTCTAACGCGAACGCTACCCCACATAAATCATGGAATCGAGCGGTCTGGCGTTGCTGAGGCTCGCGACGTATTTCCAACTGCAATTCGAGTACGAATCGCAATTCCTGAAATAAGGGATTCCGACGCTAACAGCGTCGGCCACGTAACGTTTTGTCTACTTAGGCCTCATCACAGTAGCGTCGCGCGAGCCACATGATTGATAACGACCTGGTGTTTTCCGGCAGCCGTTAATGGAATATCGGTTACGGGAGCCAATCGAACCCGAAGCTCGCCGCCAACACACTCTACAAGCCGGTCATGAATCTGCTTGCAATACGCCTCGTCCAACTTCTCGTCCCCAACCAGCTTGATTTCTAATTCGTCAAGCTGATGTTGATGCACTTGAAAACGTCGGACGGATTCGAAGTCTTTCAATAGGTGTGGAAACAACTCGCCCGGGATCACCTTGCCAGATGACGTCGATATGATATCCAGTTGTCTGCCGACAACACTTCGAAGCAACGGCAATCCGCGACCGCATTCGCATTGAGTGAATCCTGCGATAGCTCGATCGCCATTCACATAGCGTACAAAGGGCATTCCCCGATTGAACAGATCGGTAATGACAACATTCCCTTCTTCGCCATCCGGTGTTGGATTGCCTTGCTCATCTAAAACTTCCACCAGCAAATTCTCCGTCGACAGATGCAGACCGCAATGCAATTCGCATTCGGCTCCAATCAGCATGAATTCACGTGAACCATACGTTTCGAAAACTGGAGCTTGGAAAACCTCTTCTATGAGCTTGCGTTGGAAAGCGTAGATTTTTTCTGCGCCGACGACAATGGAACGAATTCCTTGCGGCCGTAGAGAATGGGCTTGCATGAACTTAGAAAACTCATAAAGCGGACTCGTATATGCGATGATGGTTTCGGGGCGATATCGCTCCATCAGAGCGAACTGTTTCAACATATTTCCATGGGAAAAATCAAAGCAATTCATAAGGAGTTGCTGCTCAAAACGATGATGCAAGTCAACCTTGATAGACTTCCAAAAACTGGAACGCTTGAGATCCGCTCCCCAAATCAACAATCGCCGAGTGCCAGGACCGCTTCCTGCCCAACTGTATCCGCGAAACATGATGGCTGTTCGACGTTCATTGCTTTCGTGATCCAGATCGAAAACCAACGGCTGTCCTGTCGAACCTCCAGTCGACTTGGTGATGCGTTTTATCTTGGCGCTCGATTGCATTTCAATGCGATGGGTACGAATCGTATCGCGTGTTAACAATGGCCAGCCATGGAAATCTTGTAAGCATTGTACCGAGTCTGGATCCAAGTCCAAGTCGGCCCACCGTTGACGATAGTACTCGCAGTTGGTCTTCGCGTATTGAAGCATTTCTTTTAGGTCGCGGAGCTGCTGGTGCTCCAACGACTCCCGACCTTGCCATTGTGAGTTCTCCGCGAGGCGCCAATACCGAAGCGTTTTTCTTTGTTTCCAAAGTCGATCGAATACAGGCAAAAGTACTCGACGATAGAGTCGTCCGTAGAAGTTCATCTTGGCGACTTTCTCAGCAAATCTTGGTAGAGTGATTGGTATTGGTTCGCCATCATCCGTACGCCAAAATAATCCGTTACCCGTTTCCGTCCAGCTTGCCCCATCGCCCCCCAGCTTGACGACCGTTGACACATTTGGACCATTGCCTTAGCGAGACACTCCGGGTTAGCAACCTTCACTAACATTCCCGTTTCGGGCTCGACAACAATCTCCGGATTTCCGCCAACGTTGGTAGCGATTACTGGCAAACCAACGGCCATCGCCTCCAGTATCGTAAGCGAAATCCCCTCCGACAAAGAAGATGACACGTAGAACCCACAAGTGCCTAACAACTCCGGTACGTTCTCGCGCTCCCCAAGAAATTCAACCTTCTCAGAAATACTCAGCTCGCAAACCAAACGTTCTAAATGCGATCGCATTTCTCCGTCACCAATGATTCGAAGTTGCAATGCAGGCACGGACTGAGAGGCTATAGCGATCGCCCGGATCAAGGTCGCCAGATCCTTCTCGGGAGCCAAACGAGCCACACAAACGGCTAATGGCTTGCCGCTGGAACCTCGAAAAGCGAAATCCGATGCATCAATACCATTCCAAATCCTTAAGACTTTGGCCGACGGAATCCCATCTTTCTCGACACACAATGCGGCTGCGTCATCGGAGACCGCGACAATACGATCTACCCAAGTGCTCGCCAAACGAAAGATCATTCGCGACTTCCAATCTTGGCCGATGCGCTGTCCATGCCGCGTATTGATGATAACGGGTACGCCCGCCAGGCGAGCCGCTATGGTGCCATAAAGATGAGGATAAATGTTGTGGGTATGCACAACATCTACACTGCGGTCCCTAAAGAAATTCTTCAAGCTTTTGACCATTTGCCAACGGTTCATGGCACCCAGCGTTTTTACCAAAGCGCCGGTGTTCCGAATTTCATCGGCAAATCGTCCCTCATCTCGCAAGGCAACAAAAGTCATTTCGCAATTGCTGCGGTCCGTGTTGGAGGCCAGCCCGGCTAAGACTCTTTCCAACCCTCCGGTTTTTAAGGAAATACTAACATGGCAGATTCGCATGAAAGTACTTTGACGAAATACGTCTTGCTCCGAAAGACCAATTTTGAGACCCTTGACGAGATAATCCTCCCGTAGCATCGGCGCGATTGTCACTCGAACTATCGGATTTCCGACACGAGATCCCCAATCACAATGGCCCAACAACCCTGGTAACAGGCCGAAAACATGGGAGACGCCAAATTCCCGACAAATTCGTCAGCCCGATGCTAACTTACAAGTGCTTTGCAGGTGACCATTGTCCTTTAACAGTTACACATTCGGGATCTTCCTCGCGACGGTACTTCTGCTCTACCAGAAGCTAGGACATCGAGCTCAAAATGCCATGCTGTTGGCTGCCAGCTACCTTTTTTATGGATGCTGGGACTGGCGTTTTCTGAGCCTGATTTGGGCTTCTACCTTTCTGGACTATTGGCTTGCTCAAGCAATCGAGGTTTCCCAGTCGTTGGTGCGCCGCCGGGCCTACTTGACGATTTCCATTGTCGCCAATTTGGGAACGCTTGCATTCTTTAAGTACTACAACTTCTTTTCCCACGAGCTTCAAGCCTTGCTGGAACAGATCGGCTTCGACTTTTTCGTGCCTCGCTTGGACATCATTCTGCCGGTTGGAATCTCGTTCTATACTTTTCAAACCATGAGCTACACGATCGATGTTTATCGCGGCAAAATGCCGGCGGCTCGAAACTGGATCGACTTTGGATTATACGTAGCGTATTTCCCTCAACTTGTAGCCGGCCCAATCGAACGCGCGACACGGCTGTTACCTCAGATTGCATCCCCTCGGCTCCCGGCCTCCCGTGCATTCGAAGAGGGATTGTACTGCATTGTCCTCGGAATCTTTAAGAAGGTCTTCATCGCGGATTCCATGGCCATGATCGCGAATGGCATTTTCGCCTCGAGCACCAGTGAACTGACTGGCTTGGAAGTGCTTCTTGGTGTCTATGCTTTTGCTTTCCAAATCTATTGTGATTTTTCCGGCTACTCATCGATTGCTCAAGGCGTTTCGAAGTGGTTCGGTATCGAGCTCATGGACAATTTCCAGACGCCTTACTTTGCATCCAATCCAAGTGAATTTTGGCAACGTTGGCATATTAGCCTTTCGCAATGGTTACGCGACTATGTCTATATTCCATTGGGAGGCAATCGCGCTGGCAAGATCAGGACTTACTGCAATCTAATGATAACGATGCTTTTGGGTGGATTATGGCATGGAGCCAATTGGACCTACGTCGTTTGGGGAGCGTATCACGGAATCTTGTTGTGCCTGTTTCACGCGCTATCACCTACCAAAGGTTCTCCCAACCGTTGGCCACAATCCGTTTGGATGCAGCGCCTGGCAATGTTCATGTTTTTTCAATCTGTCTGTCTCGGCTGGCTGATTTTTCGGGCCAAATCGCTAGAACAAGTCATCGCGATGCTATCCAGTCTCGCATCACCATGGTGCCTCACCGCTCTTTCGCAATCGATGATCGGTATGTTGCTTTTTTATGTCGCTCCCTTGCTCCTATTTGAACGTTGGTCTGGTGGATCCTCGCAATCACCGCGGCTACTACAAAAACATTGGAGTGTTCGAGCGGTAATCTACGCCGTGGCAGTGCACCTCGTCCTCTTTTTTGCAGCACCGACATCAAGCCAATTTATCTACTTTCAGTTCTAACCAACGATTCCAGTGTCTTTTTGGCGGAAGCCTAAAATGAACCCAACGGCTACCTCTATTCCACCATCCAGACCACCATGGCTTCGATGGCTTCCGCCTACAGAAGCCAAAGTGCTAGGCTTTGTCCTCGGTACCCTCCTCGTTTCTGAGCTGGCGATGCGAAGTGTAGAATCGCGGTTGTCTTTGGATATCAAGCATCTTCAACAGTTCGAAAAGATCGTGGCCCGCCTGGATTCCCAGGAAATCGAGAACACTCAAACGGTCTTGGTGGTAGGGAATTCGCTGGTCCGCGAGGGAATTCGCCAGGAAACGTTTCGAAAAACAACGGCCAATCAAATACGGAGTCCTTTCGCAGTCGAACGACTTCATCCCGATAGCACGGCATTCGCGGAGTGGTATTATGCCATCGATCGATTCGTGTTGACGGAACATCGTTCGCCCAACGCAATCGTTCTTGTCTTTCAAGGTGGACACCTTCGCGACGCTCCTTCGCATCATGTCAATGAGCTAGGCCGATACTACTGCGGTCCTGAGCAACTACCGGATCTCGCGAGGTTCGATCTGCGGACGCTCGAACAGTGGCTTCAGTTTTGCTTGTGCAGTTTGTCTAGCTCGCTTACAAACCATGATCGCGTGGAACGACGCGCCTTGAATAGTTTTATTCCGAATTACCGCGATGGAATTCAAGAGCTAAACCGACGTTCACAGCGCCAAAACCCTAATGCAGACGAAGTCGTTTCATACCATCGACTCTCCAAATTGATCCAATTGCTCCAAGCGCGACAGATTGCGACCGTTCTCGTTGAAATTCCGATTCAGAATCCAACGCCCATCGATCCGGAACTGGAGCAACTGGCGATCGACAAGGACATTCTCCTCGTAAGAGCTACACAAGTATCAACGCTAACGCCACACGACTTTACGGATGGACTCCACATGAACGCCACCGCAGCCGAGCGGTATAGTCAGGAACTTGCAAACGCTATCGATTGGCGCAGGATTTTCCCCACATTATCGCTGCCGCTTCCAATTACAAACTGACGGCGTCTGGATTCACTCTATCGTTATGAAACTGTTGCTCATCACTTCCACGTTTCCCACTCCAAACGCACCGCGCCAAGGCGTTTTCAACGGATTGCTTGTCGATGCACTCAGAACAGTGCATTCAGTACGAGTCATCGCGCCCATTCCTTGGACTGCAAAAACCAGCGTTTCAAGAAAAGTGTCAACCGATCCACACGCGTTGCATCCTACTTTTTACTACCCTCCGCGAATCGCGCGATGGTCCTATGGATTTTGGTATTGGAAGAGCATTCAGAGGTCGTTTCGAACGCTGACTAAGGACTACACTCCCGACGTAATTCTTGGTTACTGGGCGCATCCTGATGGCGATGCGGCGATTAGGGCTGCTAGATCGCTGGGGGTTCCTGCCGTTGTTATGGTCGGTGGCTCCGACGTCCGCATTCTAGCCCGTTCGGGAATGCGACGTCGCGCGATTCAAGCCGTGCTACAAAATGCCAACCGAGTCATCGCATTTAGCCAAGACTTAGCTTGTCATGTTTCTGAGCTAGGAGTTCCTTCGGATCGGATTGATGTTGTGTATCGCGGCGTCGATCGAAGTATTTTTCGCGATGGAGATCGCCTCCAAGCCCGACTTGCACTTCAAGTCGAACCAGAATCGATCGTCTTGGTTTGGGTCGGCCGGTTGGTGGATGTTAAGAACCCGAGCATGGCGATTCGGGCGGTTGTCAATTGGAAACAGCATTATGGAGCCTGCATTCGATTGGTCATTATCGGTGACGGACCGCTGAAACCTGGATTGGAGAGACTTGCCAGTCAGCTAGGTGTATGCCAGAGTTGCTCGTTCTTGGGTTCGATTCCCCATGCGGATATTGCGAAATGGTTTCTGGCAGCAAACCTCACGATCCTGACCAGTCACAGCGAAGGCGTACCCAACGTACTGCTCGAATCGGTAGCCTGTGGTACTTCGTTTGTGGCAACCGATGTAGGAGGCGTACGCGAGATCGCAGACGACTACGCCGACAGGCTTGTTCCTGCTGGAGATGACTTGGCGTTGCAAGAAGCAGTCATTGCAAAGCTATCCGATCCGACGGTTTATTCCCGCACGCAATCGACTTATGACGTGCAAAGTTTCGCTAGTCGTATCACCGAAATCCTTGAACGACTATGAACGACTCGCGGCAATTCCTCATGATCAGTTATGCTTTTCCGCCCGTGGGTGGCGCGGGGGTCCAACGTTCGGTAAAGTTCGTAAAGTACATTAGGCAATACGGATGGCAACCCACTGTTCTAACCGTGCTCAATCCATCGGTCCCTGTGCTTGACCAGGATCTGTCTCGCGATGTTCCAGCGGACGTTTCCGTTTTCCACGCACGAACGCTTGAACCGAGCTATTCATTCAAAAGGAACCTGATTCACACGCCCAACGCGACTCCATCCAGACTGAAAACACTTCTACGCGGTTGGGCATCGCGATGGTTGCAACCAGATGCCCAAGTCCTTTGGAATCGCAATGCCTACGGAACGGCATGCAAGGTTCTAAAACAAAGAACCTTCTCTGCAATCTATGTGAGCGGGCCTCCTTTCTCTTCCTTCTTGCTGGGATGCCAACTGAAAAAGCAATTTGGTATACCTCTCGTTTTGGACTTCCGTGATGAATGGAGCATCAGTGCTCGGTACCTGGAGAACCGAAGCCAACAGCGAAGTTCGCACCGAGGGCAGACGCAGATGTTTGAGTCAACTCTGCGTCAAGCGGATGCCATAGTGGCAACGACCTTGGCCAGTGCGGACGAGTTGACTAGTTGTTGTAAACGTGTTGGTAGCTCCGCATTCGTTCGCTGCATTTACAACGGTTTTGACCCAGACGATCTTCTCCATTTAAAAAATGAACCGATCAAAACGAAGGCATTTCGATTGGTCTACACTGGAACACTATGGAAACTGACCGATATCGAGCCATTGGTGCGGGCTGTCCAAAAACTCTCCATGCGATCGCCACACGACGCCAACAAACTGGAACTCCATTTTGTGGGGCGACGCACAGGCGAACAGGAGGCTATCTTGGACAAACTAGCTTCGACGCCGGTTCAGTTGCATCGTCATGACTATCTCTCTCATCAGCAGTCGTTGCAATTTGCTTGCGAGGCGGATGGGCTTCTGCTCACGCTTGCCGACCAGCCAGGAGCCGAGCGGGTTGTTCCGGGGAAGCTGTTCGAATATCTCGCACTCAAACGCCCCATACTCAGCCTCGTCCCCGAGGGCGAAGCTTGGAGATTACTCGCAGAGGAACCGTTGGCGACCAATATTCACCCGTCGCAAATCGATGCCATCGAAGCTTGGCTACGCCAAGCGATCCACGCGAAAGCGAATTCGGACTCACCTGTCATGCCACTACCAAATCCAGACCTTTCCAGTCTCAATTGGTGCAGTCGTTCCACCTTGGCGGGAGCCCTTGCAGCCATTTTAGAACGAGTAGCAAATCATAACCCACCGTAGTTGCGTTAAGTCGATGGTTCGTAAAGCCAAGGGCATGCCAATGCTCCCAAGTTTACTCGGGGGATGCTTGCCCTCTTTCTAGGACTTTCATGGAAAGGACAGCGATTCATGTGAATTGCCATTGCGGCCATTTGACTGTGGCCGATATGGAAAGGGAATACTTTAAGGGCGGAGTCGAGGATTGCGAAGGAGTCGCTAAGTGGGTTGGATACAAGTGCTTTATTGGCTGTCTGTTGCCGCCATTGCGCACGCCTACTTCGTTTACCCTTGGTTGATCATTAGTTTGGCTCGACGGGTTTCCGAACCGATCCACCCGCCGTTTCCAACTTCCCTTATGGCCTGGCCAAAAGTTGCCGTCCTTATCTCAGCTTACAACGCGGAGAAAAGCATTCGGGCGAGGATCGAGAATTTAGTCGCTTGCGACTATCCAACCGAACGGATGACAATCGTCATCGCTTCCGATGGGAGTACGGACGGAACAATTCGTCAAGCCCGCGAATCGGGAGCACCCAATCTGAACGTTTTCGATTTCAAGGAGAGGAGAGGCAAAGCAGCTACTCTGGTTTGCGCCCTAGGCATGATCGATGCGGATGTCATCCTATTTTCGGACGCGACCTCCCACTTCAAATCCGGTGCTATCAAGAACTTGGCACGTCACTTTGCGGATACGACGGTGGGTATCGTGAGCGGTCGAGTCTGCATGCTCACCGAATCCGGGCTAAGTGCCGAAGGGCTTTACTGGAAGCTGGAATCCAGAGTGCGGCAATCCGAAGCCAGGCTGGGAGTCGTAACGGGTGTAAGTGGGGCGATCTATGCCATAAGGCGATCGATGTTTGTTTCGCCGGAGTGCCCGACGATTAATGACGACATGGTGTTTCCAATTCTCGCAAAACAAAAACATCGGTGCCGATTTGTGTTGGACGACGAGGCGGTGGCCGAAGTGGTGGTTCCTCAAGGAATGGGGCATGAGTTTCGCCGTCGCCGGCGGATTGGATTGGGAGTGTTTCAATCGTTTCGGCTGCTTTGGCCTGCCATCTGGGCTTCGGATCGATTTTCGGCTTTTGCGATTCTGTCGCATAAGGTTTTGCGTTGGACGGTTCCGTTGGCGTTGATAACCGCTTTGGTTAGCAACCTCATGCTGCTAGGACATGCAATCTACCAAGTTGCGTTGGGATTTCTATTGTTGTCGATATTGGCCGCGATCTTAGGGCTGTTTCGCACCCCTGCTTCTACGGGATGGACTCGATGGTGCGGGGTCGCTACAAGCTTCTACTCGATGAACACGGCCTTGCTGATGGGCTTCATCGACTGGTTATTTTCGCCCAAGAAAGTCGTCTGGGAACCGACACCACGTCCGGAACGGTCGGCGATGCTTGCTGCCGAAATCGATGCGTCGACTTCTAAGCAATTGAGCCATGGGCCTTCGATCTAGGTTTTCCATGTTCCAAGTTCGAGGGATGCATTTATCTACGTTTTGCCAAGCCGCATGGGCAGGGCTTCGGGCTATTCCTTCACCTCGATATGTATTCCTTTGTGTCGCAGACCATTTCGAACCCGATTGGCGAGGCGCGCCTCGGCACCGACAGGTGGATCGGGTTCAACGATGGGTGAATGACTATGCCCCCCTCTTTTCTGCGTTCCATGACAGCCGAGGCCGCACTCCACAACATTCTTTTTTTTATCCCATTGAAGTCTATGACGAACTGCATATTGAGCAATTATGCAAGCTTGTTCGCGCCGGCCACGGAGATATCGAAATCCACCTGCATCACAACGACGATTGCTCCTCCCGGTTGACTGACTTGCTGGAACAGTACCGACTCGTACTGCATCAACGCCATGGGCTTCTAAGCCGAGACACACAGGGGCAGATTCGATACGGGTTCATTCATGGCAACTGGTCGCTCGACAATTCGCATCCTCAGGGAAAATGGTGCGGAGTCAACGACGAACTGACTGTTTTGATGCAAACGGGCTGTTACGCTGACCTAACGATGCCAGCAGCGCCACACGCTGCGCAGACCAGGACAATCAACGGAATCTACTACGCGATAGATGACCCGAAACGGCCCAAATCGCACGACCTAGGAATCGCAGCAACGGTCGGTACGATGCCACCCAAGGAAAGCTTGTTAATGATCCAAGGCCCACTTTCGATAACTATCGAGACGGAATCTGTCCTTCCTAGAATTCGCCTCGAGAATGGAAACCTCGCGGCGTCACAGCCGCCAAGTCTTAGGCGTATTCAACGATGGATGCAAGCGGGCGTATCCGTCGCCGGTCGACCCGATTGGCTCTTCATAAAACTCCACACACACGGTGCTCAGGAGGACAATATGAAGGTGGTCCTAGGAGAACCCATGTGTCAGATGCATCAGGCACTTCAAAAGCTATCCAAGTCAATCGGTTTTCAGTACTTTTACGTCACAGCTCGCGAGTTAGCGCAGTTGGTCCATCAAGCCGAAGCCGGGTTGGAAACTGTCGATTTTGACAGATTGGGTTGGTAGTCATTTCAACGCTTGGTCGGCGATCCACTCGGTGCTTCGTTCTGGGTCAATAGAGTTTTCCGATTTGGGTTGTCGGACAACCGACCCAGAAGTCACGACGCTATTCATCGTCTCGATATGGTCGTTGATTTCTCGCTGAATTTCTAACTCGAGGATATGTTCGGCCTCCGCGATTTGCTCGACCGCCTGCGACGCCGACTCCCCGACCTTGGCCGATTGTATTCTTCTTTGCATTACCGACAATACTTCGCCAACAATATAGGGAATGGTAAGGAAGAGTATTTTGAGATCTTGCATGAGAGATGCTGTTTCAATGTATGCAACATCCAACGCAACTTTCTTGACCACGTCTCCGACACAGGAATCGTACCCTTGTTTGACTTGTGCCAATCCAGTAATACCGGGCCGAACGGCATGGCGTCGATCGTATCCCGGTATGTCGCGAATCAGATTCACCACAAACTCGGGCCGTTCCGGGCGTGGGCCAACTAAATGCATGTGGCCAACCACGATGTTTAGAACTTGCGGGAGTTCATCCATGTGAGTCGCTCTCAACCACCTGCCTAGTTTAGTCACGCGAGCGTCTTTTTGTGTGCTCCAAACGGGACCGATGCCTTTCTCGGCGTCTCGAAGCATGGTCCGGAACTTCCATATCAAGAAGTGACGATGATTCTTACCAACTCGAACTTGCCGATAGAAAATGGGGCGTCCATCCAACACGAGAATCAACATCGAGACCAACGCGAGGAGCGGTAAAACGAGCAACAGTAGTAAAAGTGTCAAAAAGGTTTCAACCACCGGTTTGATTCGGAAGTATGCCGATGGTTCACAAGCCTCTGTGCAGCCACTAGATAGTGTATGCAAACCTCGTTCGATACTTTCAAGGGAGGTCCATACGTGTGGCGGGTCAAGACGTGCACTTTGCAAAGAACCGCACGTGGAATCGACTAAACTCATTCTATTCCGATTTCCTTGAACTGGGAGGATTCTGTCTTGAAGTGGATGGAACACACGATGCGCTAACAGGTGAAGAATCTGCATCGATTTCGTCGATGCTTGCTTGCAAATCTTTGACTTGTGCAAGAACTTCTTCTTCCTCATCCATGCAGCGTCGACCTACAACGAAAGGGTCGGATTGCGAATTCAAAAGGAGGTCCGTTTTTCGTGTCGAACGGAGCCCAGGCTTGGACAGGGCTGCAAGGATCTTCGAATTGGATAACTGCAAACGATTTCGAGCCGCTAGCAACAAATCCATGCGAGTCTGCCCGAGGACAACGGCCAGGATCGTAAAATCAACTTTCGATGCAAGTAGTACGGACTCGGAATTGGTCAACACAGCCGGTCCGAGAACGACAATGGAGTCGTATCGCTGTTTTACATCTTGCAAGAACTTAGGTAGCGAATGGCATGCAATCCATGTCAAGTACTCTTGCCCTTCCTCGATGGTCAGGTAGTCAAAGCCGTGTTGCGTCGTGGATCGAATTCTCTCGCTCCATCCCGTCGTTCTTTTTCCGGAATGGAGGTCTGCGATCGAGGGTTTGCTATGTGTCCCCTCGCCACAATCGCATGTTACATGGAGTACGCGTCGGCCGGATGCCGCAATCGCTTCGCATAATTCAACCGACAAACGACCGCGAGGCTCGGCTTGAGTGGCGCTCGTAACCCAAACACTTGGAAGGGAACCGTCGGAATTGGCATGCAACAAAAGCTGGGCGGCTAACTCGTTCGCTGCATGAATGCCATGGGAGAAGCCAGACGCCCCAAAAACGTGGATTCCAAGCCGATTCGCTACATCATCAGGTCGCCGAATCAGAAAGGACGACCATTCGAAATAGCCGACTCCGAGGATGGCAACAATCAATCCGAGGAAAGACGCTGCGGCGGCCGTCATAAGTTGCTTTGAGCGACTCATTTTGTTCGTCGAACTTGGAAAAGCCATGGCCGTAACCCGCGGTTCTGCTCGCTCTTCTATCCGGAGCTCTTGGATTGTTTTCCAGAGGTTGTCGGCCAACCTTTCTTCGCGTTCGATCTCATGGCGGATGATTTCCAACTCGACTCCACTTGGGCCGCTGGCCTCGATGATACTCGACTCCAATTGCGTCGCCGTCTCACGCAGGTTCACCAATTCTTGGTCGATCAGCATCAATTGATCCTCGAGTCCTTTGACTTTCAGCGATGGGACAGTTTCAGAAGCCAGTCGGCTATGCTTCTTTCGTTCCATGGAGTCAACTTTCGCCTCGGCCTGGCGCTGCGCATTCACATAAAAATCGCGTTCGTTCTGCAAACGAACTAACTGAGGAGCGCTGTTGCTTTGAACGAGTTCTTTCATTTCTTGGATCTTCACGTCAAACTGGCGAACCTGTTCTCGCAATGCGATCACTTCTGGATGCTGGCCAATCGCAGCCAGAATCTGCAATTCAGGCGATTCTGGAGTAGGAAGCTTCACATTCCTCTCAGCATTTAACTGAAGTTCGATTTGAGAACGTTGGAACTGCAAAGTCCTCAATCGCTGCGAGTTTTCGCGATGATTTTGCAATTTGAGCTGTTCGTTAACGGATAACGTTTGCGGATTCCCAGATCCAATCTTGCCTGCCTTGGATTGCAAGAGACTCCAGTGCAACATCAGCTTGGCGTCCACTTCCTTGGCCGTATACTCAAGCTCGTGAATCCGACGGTCGCGGCTAGCACGCAGTTGCTCCGTTACAACGGCTAGGTAGGCCTCCGTTACCGCACGTGACGCATGTACTGCGATATCCGCCGACGGGTTGGATGCTGTGATCGTCATCGCTTCGGAGCCAACCGAAATCTCGGTTTTGATTTGTTGTCTGAGCCAAACAATCTGGTCTTCTCGTTTTCGGTTCTGTGTAAGTGCACTTAACTCGCTGTCTTTCAATGCTTGAGCAAGAGTCTGTTCTTGTGAAACAAGAGTTTCTTGAGCACGTACAAAGGCAGCATCCTCGGCGCGAGATTGCTGAGTCGTTAGCAAATATCCCTCGCGCTGGAGAATGCGAACCGTTGCCGTGGCTAAGTACTGGGCTGGCACCAAACAAAAAGCCACTCCGCCTGATATTGCAGCCAGCAAGGTAGCCAATAGGATGGTCGTTCGTATTCGATAGCCAGACGCGATCACTAGTTGGCTAATCTCTGGAAATCGTTGACCAGGAGATGCCAAAAACTGCCCATCAACCCGGGATGGATAGCCCTCCATAAGATACGAAGGAGTTGTCGCTTGGCCGGCAGATACTGGTGACGAATTGTCTTGAGGCGTCATAGGTCGATCTGTCGTTCGCTTCCGTGCGTGATGCAATCCCAATAAATGGACTTCCAATTCCCGTCTCGGAGTACATCAATACGGAATACCCCAAGGCTCTTGTTCGGACAAATCCGAAATTGACCTAAAGGGAATCGTGTTGCTTAGGCCTGACGTGAACAATCACTACGAAGATGAAAGACGGAGCCTTGGCGCCAAACCACAGAAGCAGGTTGAACTAGCGAGTTATCCTAAGGAATAGGCAGATGGTAACGGACGCTTGCACCGTATAGCCACTACAAACTGCGTATCCAATACGATAGAACTGCGACTGTTAAATGTAGCGTTGATTGAATCAGATTGCCCTTTCCCACTCGCTCACCTAATTGCTCGATCAAGCACATTTTTCGTAATACGCTGCACACGGAGGTCAGGACCGTGCGGTCGACTCCAATGCGACCAAGGAAGCGTATGACCGGGTGGTGAAGACAGGCCCTGGACCCAAAAAATGCTTGACGCATTAAACACTACGTTGCCTTTGGGGCCCTCGTAAACCGTCGCAGTCCATTGTTGCGGCATTTCGCCTCCCACCCATGCGGTACCCGAACCAACTATTTCAAGCCCTGGAATATCTGCCGGATCACCGTGATATTCCCAACCAACAAGCCCTGGGATCTTGTCTCCATTCTTCATTCCAGTCCCTTCAAAGATCCAATGTTTCGCATTCGTGCAAATCCAATCGCCCCCACCATTGACCGGTTCCACGTTTCTAGCACCCATCAAGAAACCTTCGTCCGGTCCACTCTCTGGAAACGGACCATTGTCTTTGATTCTATCTCGCACCACTTGAGAATCGCCTCCGTAGGGTCCACCTCGAAACATGATTCGGTTTGGGCGATTATCAAAACCGGGGCGCATCGGAGTCACCCAGCAAACGCTGTTACCGGACAGGAACATGAGATTGACACCCCGGTCTCTCATCTTTTCGACACTGCGAAACTGACGAATATCCCAATATTCGTCGTGACCGACGCTGATAAACATCCGACTCTTCAGTCCACGTTCCGGCGACAGCATATCGCTATTGCAAACGTAGGACACATCGTAGCCTTGCTGTTCCAACCAATATGACAACGGAAATTCGAGTGGCAAAAACTCGCCCGCCCCGACGGTCAACGGATCGTTCACCACACTGTCAAATTGCGCCTCACGGCCATAAGGTCTATCGAAACTTACGTCGGCCCAAGGGCCTTGGTTTCCCTTTGGGTGCGTGTAAACCGAATAGTGGTTAGGCCAGCGATTGTAAGCTTGCCAAGTATTGTCCGAACACTGAAAAAGAACCTCACATGGTCGATCATCGGTCACCACAAAGATAAGGTAGCTCTGCCAGTAGGCTTCCGCATCGGATTTTGGAATCGTAGTCATCCTACCAAGGTAAACACCACTCAACCAATCCTTGGGAATCGTCAAGCTGTAGGTTGTCGACCACTGGCACTCGTGCAAGTCTTTCTCGCCGGGTGAAGGAGTCACCTGTGTAGTGCCCTCAAGCGGCCCGATGGTCTTGAGCAATCGCGCGCCGGCGCCGTTATAGTATCCTGTGCGGAAAATCTCCAAGTGGAACGAACGTGACGGATTCGTAGACACTTTGATGTCAACGGTCTCTCCCGCTTGAACACTTTGACGCGAACAATATCCCTCGATCCACGGCGATCGATACTTACCTCCATCCACTCGGACTCGGGTAAGCTGCCAATCGGTCGACCCAGGCAACGCATTCTCAGCGACGATCCGATTGGTTTTTGGTTCCGGATCAATCGCCAACAGCGGCTTGGAGTTAGCACCAAAGATAGTCAAAAACAAAGCAAAACAAACACGCATTGGAGCACTCCAACCTTGGCAATACTTGGGAACGACAAACATCTCAGGATCTCCCATTGTTATTCTAGCTTGTGGCAAGGACAATGCGGTTGGAGCACTCCAAATTTGGAGTGCTGGGATTCATCCCAGCTTTAAGACCACACAGATAACTGCAGAGACAGTATCTTTCCAGCAGGGAAGCGATCGCCAACCGGCAACGGTTTCGTCCGTATGTAGAGTGATCTAAAAGCTCCGATGAATCGGAGCACTCCAAATTTTGGACCACTATAACGCCCAAGAGCCTTTATGTTACGCAAACGTGTCGTGTTAGCGATGAGCGGTGGAGTTGATTCCAGCGTCGCCGCCCATTTATTGATCGAGCAGCGGTACGATGTTATTGGCGTATTCATGCGACATGGCGAAAAGTCTAGCGCGGCATGCGAACTGGAATCTGGAAAGCCGAACCCGCTATTGCCAATTCTTCAGGGGAGATTGGATCACAAGCAAGGATGTTGCAGTGCCAGTGACGCAGCGGACGCCAGGCGCGTGGCCGACAAGTTCGGCATCCCTTTCTACGCTCTCGATTTGGAGTCTGACTTCAAGCGCATCGTAGATTATTTCGTCGACGAGTACCAAAATGGCCGAACGCCCAATCCTTGCGCCCAGTGCAACAATTGGCTTAAATTCGGTCGGTTGTTTGACTACGCGGATGCAGTGGGAGCACAATTCGTTGCGACAGGGCATTACGCCCGTATGCTCCTGTCTGAGAGTCCAGATCAACCGCCAGAACTCCATCGAGGCTTAGACGATGGCAAGGACCAAGCTTACGTTCTTACCGGTATTAGTCGCTCACTTCTGCCTCGTATGCTGCTCCCGGTCGGCGGATTTCAGAAGTCCGAGATTCGACGAATGGCTTTGGATATTGGACTTCGCGTGGCGGACAAGAAAGATAGCCAAGAGATCTGTTTCGTCACCTCTGGGATGCATGCGCAGTTCGTGCGTGATAAGTCGCTGGTTTCCACTGCTGGCGATATTGTCACATCCAACGGCTGTGTAGTTGGCTCTCATGCAGGCATCGAAGGGTTTACGGTTGGCCAACGCAAAGGAACCGGCGTGGCCATGGGTTCTCCCTACTATGTAACGGACATATTGCCGGAATCATCGCGAGTGGTCATCGGTCCATTGGCCGAACTTGCCCGTTCGTGGCTGATTGCCGACAATTCGAATTGGTTAGTGGATTTCCCTGTCGGAGATATTTTAGAGGGGGAAGTTCAAATTCGATACAACTCGGGGCCTGAGCCTGCGACTATCGAAAGACTTTCGGAAAAACAGTTTCGAGTGAATTTCCGGACCCCGAGTTATGCCGTTTCTCCTGGGCAATTGGCGGCCGTTTTCGACGGATCGCGGGCTCTCGGTTGCGGTTGGATAGGGAAAACCGGATAGCCCCGTTGCTAATCGACGATAGTTGTGTTCACAATAAGAAAACACAAAACGACTTTTTACCCAGTTTCACAAGACCCAACTTCCCATGAGCAATATTCTAGCAGCCCAGGATTTCAACATGCAATCGCTCCTCATGATCGGTTTGCTTCTTGCCGCCCTGGTGGGTGGCTTGATCAGCGTCGTGGTCTTTTGGAATTTTGGGAGCCTCTGGTTGCAGGCCAAAACTAGCGGTGCGGACGTCACCATGTCTAGCTTAATCGGAATGTACTTCCGACAAGTCCGTTCTCAAGTCATCGTCAATGCCAAGATCATGGCCGCTCAAGCTGGTTTGGACATCGATCGAACGAACGGTATCAGTACCCAGCGACTCGAAGCCCATTACCTTGCAGAAGGCAACGTGATGAATGTCATCAACGCGATTATTGCTGCCCATCGAGCCGGTATTGATCTGGACTTTGACCGAGCGGCAGCAATCGACCTAGCCGGACGAGACGTTCTTGATGCGGTTCGAACTTCGGTGCATCCTCGCGTGATCGATTGCCCAGACCCGAAGCACAGCGGCAGCGGGTTCCTCTCGGCCATCGCGAGGAACGGAATTGAACTTCGCGTTAAGGCCCGTGTCACGGTTCGAACGAATCTCGAACAGTTGATCGGCGGTGCGACCGAAGAAACCGTCATCGCGCGTGTCGGAGAGAGCATAATCAGTTCGATCGGATCCTCCGAAACGCATTTGGTCGTTTTGGAAAATCCGAACTTGATTTCGCGAACGGTTCTCAAACGAGGGCTCGACAATCAAACCGCATTTACGATCGTATCGATCGATATTGCCCACATTGAAGTCGGACAGAACATCGGAGCCCGACTCCGAGCGGACCAAGCTGAGGCAGATGTCCGCATGGCCCGAGCCCAGGCCGAACAGCGCCGCTCAGAAGCCATCGCCTCGGAACAAGTCATGAAGGCCAAAGTCGCGGAGAACCGAGCGAATCTTGTCCTGGCCGAATCCGAAGTTCCAAAGGCCATGGCCAAAGCCTTTGTCGACGGACATTTCCAGGCGACAACCCCAATCTAAATCGATGAGTTTGGCAACAATAAAGAACGGAACCTCGTTGCTCGTCGAGGCTTGATAGACCGGCAGGATGTGGGGATGGTCTAATTGGGCGTTGGAAATCACTCAGCCGCGTCGTCGCTCAGTGTCGGAACGGCGTGCCACGATTTCCAGTGGACATCTTCGATATCACGATCCCCCGAGTAAACTCGCGGGCGGTAAAGCCTGCGCAATCATTTGTAGCCTTTATTCAACGCTAAGAAAGAGAGGATCCGAAGATTTTTCGAGGCTCAATCGGCAACGCATGTGCGGCTCGGCGATCAACAAAGCCATAGCATTCTTGACGCGACGTTCCGACAAAGATTTCTCTATATAATCTCCCCAAAAAACCCTTGAATTACCCAACTTGCCAGCTATATTGGGTTCCATTCCGTGGAATTTGTGGAGCGATTGAAGAGCCCACCCGAGCGAAAACAATTTCAAATGAGAACGAAAATTATGAGTGTGCGAAGCGTGATTCAAAAGGTGTGTTTGGCTGTGTTGTTGTTCGTTTCAATCGGGCAGGTACAGGCCGGCATGCTTACACTTGGGAGTAGGTCTACTTTTAACTCGACTGGCACAATAGATTTCAACTCCAACTTTCAAGATTTCGGAACAGGGTTTGGTTTTCCGGGAAATCCTTTTACCCGGGGTGATGTTACGTACAATTCTTTCGATAACTTGACATGGGGTTCCTCGACCCCATATACCACGACAGAAACTCTTATCGGAAATAATTTCTGGACACCGATTTTGGGTAGCGTAGCTACAGATCCTAAATACGACATGTTTGGCTTCGATATCGGGACATATGGAGCTAGCCCGATTACTATTAAGATTTTCACTGATAGTGCCGTATATGTGTATCCATCTTTAACAATCGCAAATTCCCAGATCGGCGACTTGGAATTCAGGGGCTTTATTGCAACAGATGGAGAGTTCATTACAAATTTTGAGATCATCGCTGACTTTGGACCAGGCAACCTTCCTGGAATAACCAACGTTGCTGTCGGGCACTCGAACGTCGTTCCAGAACCCGCCTCCATGGTCATCTGGGGAATCGGAGTACTTGGGATGGGCTTTGTTACGCGTCGTCGGTCAAAAAAAACTGCCAACGTGTAACGTTCTAAACGAAACTTAAAACAATGAAAGCGGGCAACCAAATTGGCTGCCCGTTTCTTATTGGTGACGCTGTGAAGCATTTCGTCCGATCGGAGCATTTTCGTCCGATCGGAGCTTGCCTCCGACGGACACCGTTTTGGCGTACTAGAAGTGCGGCTCAAACCTTAAAGTACCGCACTCCGTTCCCGCCTCGACCGCCTAAGGCGGTCGAGTCGGGAGCGGAGTGCGGCCGATAGCCGGCATTACCTAGGACGCCAAAACAAGGTTGATGGGAGGCAAGCTCCCGCTCAACCTAAGTGAATTGTTGGAGAAAATAAATCACAGGTTCCGACCCCCTCCCCAGACGACTGGGGCGAGGAGGAGCGAGAATTCGGTTCGTGTGACCAGAACAGCATATGAACACATCCAGCGGCATACATGAAACAACAAAACCCTGCGATTTGCAGGGTCTTGAGGGTATCTGGGGGGGGTAGGGATGACCCCGAAAATAGGCCCAGTAGGAATCGAATAAACGCGGATATTCCACGTAATTCAAACGAAAATAATTCCGTACCCTTACCGGTCCCCTCATCAGTAGCCATCAGTGAGCTTTCGGCGATTTGGGCGGAACTAGACGATTCTGCCAGGCGTGATCTGTTGGCGGTGGCCCGCGGTTGGGTAAAGAAGGCAGCAACGTGACGGCCTGTCGTGCATTTTCAATCTGCCGGAAACCGTGCGCAGAATACGCAGAATTGAGGTTCGATATGCTTGAGCCATCAACGGCGCGTACAAAAGGTTGGATTTTTGTAAATGCGTTGTGGATGGAACCTGCGAAACCATTGAAGCTATGTGCAGACTATTCCATCATGCGCCTCCCATTTATGGGGTTTGAACACTCAGGCACCATTGCATTCGAGACTCCTAACCGACTTGGCCGCTTGTTTTATCACGCGGTTGCTTTATGGGATACGGCAGCGTAGCCTGTCTGCACGTCTACAAACCCGCAAGCAGTGCGGCTCCGGCATTCTTCGTTGAAGACCTGTTCGTAACGTCCACCAATTGTTTGAGCATCTTATCTCGTAGCTCTGCTATCTCGATAGTTACGTTGGGCTCAAGATTACCCTCCTCTGTGACTACTCGGGCAAGATTGCCGTTGCCATTGTCGTTTGAGGTCGTAGGGTTAGTTGGGTTGGGCGCCTTCATCATGTCTCGTCCAAACCAAACAATCTGGTGTTGTACTCGTAGGCCCGTTGGCGACGTCTTTAATGTCACGTCGACCTTGGTGTCGTTGTCGACCGTTTTTGATCGCGACGAGTGATTGCTGGAGAACCGGTTATCGAAGGTGTTAAAATCAAAGCTGATCATTCGAGCTCGGTATCGCATCGTGTCAAATCGCTTGTGGTGTCGACACAAAAGATGCTGCTGATTGAAAAAGAAGACACCAACCCAAATCACTCATACGCGACTTTGTCATGCCACAACCGTTTACACTCAACAACGACCAACTCGACTATCTGGCTTCGCGAATAGCGGCGCATGTGGCATCCACGATGACGCCGGCCAAGCCGGATGAGTGGCTGGTAGCCAAAGAAGCCGCCGAAATCCTAAAAGTCTCCCGCTCCAAGCTAGAGACCCTTACTCGAGACAACCTCGCGCCATCCCGCAAGTTAGGCCGGACCAGGAGATACAAAAGGTCCGAGCTGCTGGCTCTAGCGACAGCCAGCTCCCCTCCATCGCCAAACGGACCGCCAGCCGTGGCCAAGCAACAAACGGAAGGTCCAGTTGTCCCAAGCCACCTACCTGAGCTTCATGCAATGTTTAAACGTCCATTTGCCATGGGAATTGACACTATGTATGTTTCGGATGGCAAGTGGAAATTCTTTTCGCATGGACATGTTGTGCCGTTGCTTGACGTTACTTTAGACCCAGACGGATCAAAGTCTGTGACCGCGTTGCACAGCCACTACGAGTCGCTAACTGCGCGAAGCTCAGAAAATGGCCCCGCGGAAGATGTGTCCCCAGCCAGACCGCAGCCCGCCACCGACAACGATGCCCCGTCATAGCCTCATCAGTGTCGGCTGCGTGCGTAGGACGAGCAGTGCTCACACGACCGATGATAGCTCGTCGCATAGCCTATTCTGCGTTGAGGCTACGCTTAGCGCATTTGATGCAGCGTCTCTCATGGTAATCAGGACAAGGCTCATCGCCGCCCGACCTTAGGACGACGGTCGCTTGACACCACGTAGCCTTTTCTAGCCTTATCGATTTACTCTCCGGAGTCCAAATTGTTACGTTAATAAAGCGAGTTTTTGTACACGATTTAACAACGTGTATCACTAAAGCTCCTATTTGAAAGGACTTAGTACATACCCCTCGGTAGAGTGTTCGCGGCGTAGTCATGACTGATAAACAAAGCAACCATTGTTTGGTACTAAAGTACCCAACGGTACTTGAGCACTGAGTTAGTGCCGCATCAAAAAATATACAGAAAAGTAATGACTAAACAACTAGCTCTGCACCTCGTCAGCGCTACAATAGTTTCTGAACAACCTACTTCGGTTGTCCATGTTAGAGGCAAGTAGCCTTTTGCTTCGCAACCACACATTTTGGATTCATCATGCTTACAAAAGAATTAAAACAGTTAGTGGACCAATTGGACAAAAAGATCCTTGATGCGGAAGAGCATCTTACTGCTCTCGATGTAAACGGAGTGATATTGCCTATCAAGGATTCTGCATTCAGTTTTTTCCGCCCTAGCGAATTTTCAAAAATTGAGTCTATAAGTCTTTTTTACTGTGGGGGCTGCTTGGATATGGTTGTGGAGCGTGTTGGCGAGACCGAACCACAGGTAGAGCTGCTTATCGATCTGCCGATTGGGCTCCGAACCTTCATGGAAGGCTACATCCCGGAACTGATCGAAATGGCCCGCCATCGTGCTACTAAAGCTGTACAGGGAGTACTTGATAAATTCGACGATGCTCTCGAAGTTGAAGGCCAATCCCAGGCATCAAGTCGGCGAAATTCGAGACAAAAAAAACACCGAACGTCGTCGGCTCCCGCATCCGGGTAGTAAACTTGGACGGATCATCCCGCATTGAAGAGATCGTGGAGTGGCAACCGTCTCGGCCTCTGGTCAAGAACCCGAACATCGTGGTCGGTGATTACAGCTACTACGACGATCCTGAAGGCCCGGAGTAGTTCGAGTCGAAGTGCGTGCTATATCACTTCCCGTTCGTTGGTGACAAGCTGGTGATCGGCAAGTTCTGTGCGGTGGCCCGTGGCGTGCGGTTCATCATGGACGGAGCCAATCACCAGATCAGCGGATTCTCAACGTACCCCTTCTACATCTTCGGGAATGGGTGGGAATCAGTGACACCGCAGCCGGGGTGATTTCCCGTACAAGGGCGATACTGTCATCGGCAACGACGTGTGGTTGGGATACGACGTGCTAGTGATGCCGAGCGTGAAGATCGGTGACGGGGCCATCGTTGCCGCTCGGTCGGTGGTGGTGAGCGATGTACCGGCCTATTCGGTCGTCGGCGGGAATCCGGCCAAGGTCATCAAGCAGCGGTTCCCCGATGAGGTCGTCAACGAACTGCTGGCGATCAAATGGTGGGACTGGCCGGTG
>JANMHA010000208.1:0-34361 GCA_031374925.1 Pirellula sp.
CCACACTTGTTTTTTTTCTTTTAAACATTTTTTGCCTCATTTGGATCTGATAATGTGGTCTTCTAAAACCAATTTTCTATTTGCTAAAGGCGACAATGCGGCTCCGAAAGCAACTTCACCCCAATCTTCTGCGCTTCCATGTTTGAATTTCTACCGATAGCCCCGCCCGACTCGATTCTCGGCCTCAGCGACGCGTTCACTCGCGATCCTCGCACGAACAAAATCAATTTAACTGTTGGAGTTTTTAAGGACGAGCAAGGCCGAACGCCCATTTTGGCGACCGTAAAGAAAGCGGAAGAAATTCTGCTTCGAACCGAGTCGACCAAGAGTTATATGCCGATAGAGGGGCACCCAGCCTACCTCAAGGCAGTCGTTGACCTAGTGTTTGGCACTAGCATCGACGTCGCTCGGGTTGCTGCAGCCCAAACGCCTGGCGGGACCGGTGCGTTGCGAGTCGGTGCCGACACAGTTGCCAAGCATTTTCCTGGCACAAGGATTTGGTTGAGCAATCCAACTTGGGCCAACCACGGTTCGATTTTTCAAGCAGCCGGATTGGAGACGCCGGTTTATCCATACTTAACCGCAGACAAAACAGCCTTGGATTTTTCTGCAATGATGTCGGAACTCAAGACGCAAGGGCGCCGGGGGGACTTGGTCTGCTTGCATGCATGTTGCCACAATCCGACCGGTGTCGATCCAACGTTAGAACAATGGCGAGAGATCAGTCAACTGTTGGCTGAAAAGGAAATGATACCCTTCGTCGATTTCGCTTATCAGGGTTTTGGTGACGGCCTCGACGCGGATGCGCTTCCGTTGCATGCCCTTTTGGAAAGAAATGCCGAAGCGATTGTGTGCAATTCCTTCAGTAAAAATTTTGGGCTGTACTGTGAGCGAGTTGGTACGGTTATGCTTGTTGGCAAGGAAGCGACCACAACGGAAGCTGCTTTGAGCCAGCTTCGTCAAGCGGTCCGTTGCAATTACAGCAACCCACCACGCCACGGGGCCGCGACCGTTGCGACAATACTCAACGATCCTGCTTTGCGAGCTGAGTGGATGACAGAAGTGGACGGGATGCGAAACCGTATTTCGCAGATGCGAGCTATGTTCATTGCCGAGATGAAAGGAACCAATGCGAATCGGGATTTCAGTTTCCTGAGCCGACAAAAAGGTATGTTTTCCTATAGCGGTCTAAATAGCATGCAAGCCGATTGGCTGAAAAAAGAGCGAGGAATCTACATCGTTGGAACAGGCCGTATCAATGTTGCAGGCATGGCATCGTCGACGATGCAAACGCTTTGCTCCGCGATTGCGGAGTGTGTTCAAGCAACGTAAGGAGCTTGAGAGACTGAGAAACTGATAGTCGTGTGGCACGTCCCTGACGTTTACGAAGGGCGTGGTGAATCGCAAGCGACCTTTTTTGCAATTCGCTACGCCCATCGCTAATCGCTCTGGGACGTGCCACACGCCTCAAGAGAAAAGCCCGTTCGCGAAATCTTCAGGGCTAAATACCGAGAGGTCCTCAAGCTTTTCCCCAATGCCAACGAATTTCACAGGCAGTCCGAACTGCTCTGCGATGGGAATAATGACGCCACCTTTGGCGCTTCCGTCCAGTTTGGCCAACACAATGCCCGTGCAACCAGCCGCATCGGAAAAACCCTTGGCTTGACTGATGGCGTTTTGACCGGCGGTCGCATCGAGCACTAGCAATACTTCGTGGGGCGCTCCCTCGATTTGCTTTTCGATGACCCGTTTTATTTTTTCGAGCTGTTGCATCAAATTGCTTTGTGTCTGCAATCGTCCTGCCGTGTCCAAAATGCAAACGTCAAAGGACTCGGCAACCGCGCGCTGGACCGTTTTGTAGACGATGCTTCCAGGGTCTGCTCCGTGTTCTCCATGAACGATTTCGCAGCCAATCCGCTTAGACCATATCTTGAGTTGCTCTACCGCAGCGGCTCGAAATGTATCTCCAGCACCGAGCAATACGCGATTGCCGTCTAACGTGAGTTTGTGTGCAAGTTTGGCAATCGAAGTGGTTTTGCCAGAACCGTTTACCCCTACGACCAAAATCACAGTGGGGCCCGAGACGGCCATCTTTAAGGCCGCACCCTTGCTTTTAAGTGATTCCCCGACTTGGTTGCGAATCACATCGAGAACATCCGACAACTCGATGCGTCGACTGCGGTAGGTTTCGCTAATCGAGTCCCGGATTTTCGTGGCGGTCATGCCACCCATATCGGTCCGAACCAAGGTCGCAAACAGTTGGCTCAAAAACTCGTCGTCGACAATCTGTCCTTCGCTCTTCCAAAGATCCCGAATATCGGTTCGAAGCAAATCGCTTGTCTTGGAAAGTGCTCGTCGCCACCAACTGACCGATGGGTTGTTTTCGGCTGCAGAATCGGTCGTCCCTGATGGCTTAGCAGATTGTTCCGAAATCGGATCTTTTGGCTGACTCGCTGGACGGGAGACGCTCTCTTCGATGGGGTTGCTTTCGCCAGGCTCGATCGGTTTCTTTTTTCGCCAAAATACCATTCGTTGCTTTCGATCTAAATTCGGACCAAACGAGTAACCCTAACGTAGCTTAATTCGTGAGAATTCAGCTACGCCTCGGTTCAACCTGCCATATTCTTATCGATAACAGACCGGCAGGGTATCCCTTTTGAACAATGGACTACTCATACTCGAAGTCAGCTGACATTGTTTTTACTGCATCCTTACGAGTTCCTGACGGAAAATTTGAAACCGACAGAGGACGTCAAGCGTCTACTGGGTGTAGGATTGATATTGGCAACGCCTCTTTTCACCGAGAACTACCTCCGAACTCTGGATG
Source organism: Pirellula sp. (assembly GCA_031374925.1). Lineage (GTDB taxonomy): Bacteria > Planctomycetota > Planctomycetia > Pirellulales > Pirellulaceae > JBKCUI01. The sequence goes on from JANMHA010000208.1 coordinate 2,828, forward strand.
CTCCTCATGCTCTCGTCGCTCATTATTCGCCAACAACACCGCGTTTTCCTGTCTGTTCGAGCTTTTTTGCTCCAATTCATGACGGCGTTGGCTGTGTTCTGTTCTTTCGGGACCGCAGCTTCGCCGCTGCAAGAACCCGAAACACCGAATGCAGAACGTGGGCCGAAAAACGAACAGACCATTTACATCCCGTACGACAAACTCAAAGACGTTTTTGAAAAAGAGGGACGAGGCGTTTTTCTACCCTACGACCAATTCCAAAAACTTTGGGAAGAAGCCAGATCCGCCAAAGGCCGTTCGCCTGTCGACTCACCCCCCGTCGATGTGATTCTCGTATCCGCAGAAAACACGGCCACCATCGAAAAAGAAGTCATGGTCGTGCGGGCCGTGATCACCGTTGAACTTCTTCGCACCGGTTGGCAAAAAATTCCATTGCAACTCAATGACGCGGCCATCCTGACCGCGACCGTCGACAAGGAACCCGCCCGGATCGTGCACGACCCAGCCACCGGCTACTCGCTACTCTTTCAGAACAAAGAAACCAAACCCACTCGCATTCAAGTCGACCTGGAATACGCCAAGGCCTACGAAAAAACACCAGGTCAAAACAGCGTCTCGTTCATGGCCCCCCAAGCTCCCGTCAACAAATGGTTGATCCGAATCCCCGATGCAGGTGTCAAAGTCCAAGTCGATCCAATGCTCGCCACCACAGAGACGCCAGCCAAATCAGGCGACACCGAAAAAAGCAACGATGACAAGCAACCAGGTACCGAAGTCCTAGCGTTCGTGGGCGTATCGCCCAACATTCGAATTCGTTGGGTACCCAAATCCGAGGGGGCGACCGGCATGACACCCCTAGCCAGCGTCCAAATGCAGCACCGCGTCTCCATCGAGGAAGGAATGGCTCGAACGACCGCCCAGTTTGCCTACAAAATCGACCGAGCCGAACTTACTCAGCTCTCGATCACGCTGCCACCGGAACAGAAAGTCATCAATGTCTTTGATCCGAACGTTCGAAAATGGTCCGTCGAAGCTTCCGATAAAGAACAGAAAGGTGCACCGAAGTTAGTCATCGAGCTCTTCGAACCCGCTAGGCAATCCCAAAATCTGGTGGTCGAACTGGAATCCGCACTGGATGCCAAAGCTCTTGCCGTTCGATCGATCCTTTCGTTCGATTGCTTGGATGCAAACCGGCAGCAAGGCGTATTGGCCGTTAGGGTGGGGCAAGGACTGCGTGCGGAGCCAACCGATCGAAAAGGTTTAATGCAACTGGACCCGGCCGAGTTGCCACCCCCTTTGAATACCGAAGCCTGGACCTTTGCCTACCGATTCACCTCCGTCCCCTACGAGCTCAAGTTGAAACTGGACAAGGTGCCACCAACCATTCGAATAGAACAATTTGTCGAAGCTTTCATCGATCCGCAAACGCTCACTATCGAATTGAACTCCACGCACAAGATCGAAAATGCCGGAGTATTCCAACTGGAATTTGACATCCCGCCAGATTTTGAACTCTTGCAAGTCTCTGGACGCGGAGCGGCCAATGTGGAAGCCGCTTCGATCGACGCTTATCGTTTTTCCAACGATGCAAAGACCCGACTCGTTGTCAGCCTCAATCGTCGGGCAATCGGCCAAGTCGGGACGCTAATTCAGTTGCGACGGAAACTAAACGATCCGAATTTGTTGACCCCCACCGGCAGCAGTAGCACGATTGCCATCCCGATTCCGCGATCAGCAGGAGACTATGTCCAGTGGATCGACGGGATGATCTCCGTCTATGCCCCTGAAAGCCTTCGCATCAATCCCAAGGAAAAAATCGGAGTTCGCGATGGTGTCATCGCCGAGTTGAGAGCAAAATGGCCAAGCACTTTCACGGAGCGATTTCCAGCACTTTCGGAAGTATTGATCTTGGCCCATGCAATCGAGCCGGTAACGCTATCGCTGGAGATCGAACGCAAGAAGCCGTTTGTGACTATTCGCCAAATGCTCGAAGCCATGGTGGAGCCGGGCTCTGTCAAATTCACATCGACTCTGTTCACCAAAGTTCAATATAGCAGTCTGGCCTCGTTGCGGTTGGACGTACCGGAAGGACTCGTTCGAGACATTCGCATTGCAACACCTGGCATTCGCGAAACGACTATTAATCCGCCACCTGCCGATGTGGCCGCCGGCTACGTTGCCTGGGAACTGATCGGCGATACGCCCTGGTTGGGCGAACGGACGGTGCAATTAAGCTGGCAACAGCGCTTGGATGGTCTTGAAATTGGCAAACGCGTCAAGATCGATATCCCTCGCTTAGTTCCTCGCAACATGGATCAAGCCTGGGGCCAAGTCGTCCTGAATCGAAAAGATTCCATTGACATTCAATTAGAAGACGGTAGCAGCGGACTACGGCCCATCGATCCTAGATACGATCTCATGCCAGGAACGTCGTTTCCGGATGCATCGCGCGCCTTCGAGTTTCAATCCGATTGGAACATGCAAATCGCAGCCACCCGTTACGCGCTCGAACAGGTCAAGCAAACGAGCATCGAACGGGCCTTTGTACGCGCCGTGGTTACACGAAGCAATCGGATCGGGGTACACGCAACCTATCGCATGCGGAATGCCAGCCAACGGTTGTCGCTCAAACTACCCGAAGGGGCCGAATTTGATTCGCAACCCTTGTTGATTAATGGCCAAAGCGCCTCGCTGGAAAGAGGTGTTGCGAACCAGCTTTACATTCCTCTAGCTGGCAATGATCCAACACAAGCGTTGCTAGTGGAATTGAGATACACCACCCCCGGCGACCACACGCAGATCGATCTTCCGGTTTTTCCCGATGCACCAGCTGTACAAACGGCATTCCTTGGCGTCTTCTTGCCAAAGGAACGAACTCTGCTTGCTTCAAATGGTCCTTGGACCGACGAATTTGAGTTGGTTGCGAATGCGTGGAAGGCCGAACCGAGATGCAGTCTCGACTCGAATGCGCTCATGAACTGGGTCAAGGAGGGGGTGTCGACGACCAGAGCCACTGACTTCCAAACCGATGGCGTCATGTACCTCTACTCTACCTTGCGGCCCGAAGAGGGAGCAGCGGGCGCATTAAAGCTGGTAGCCATCGATGAAAAATGGTGGACGGCCGCGATCCTTATCGGCCTGCTTTGTTTCGGTTTGTTGTTCTTGTTTAGTTCGGTCCAAATCAAGGTAGTCGCCGTCGCGGCCTTGGTAGCCATTGTCATAGCGGTCGGTGCCTTTGCTTCGACATTCGCGAGTCAATTGCTAAACACCCCGGCCATCCTCGGCGGTCTGATAGTTCTCGTCCTGTGGGGAAGCCGCGAGATTCTCCATGGACTTCGTCGATGGGAAAAGCGTAGTGCATCTACCGTTGCCCAGTCTGAGGTTGCAGTACCTATTGCAACCCCAACCACGGAAACGCAATCAACCGCCTCCGACGAAATGCAAGGAGGCAACGCAAATGCTTAAGCAACTGAAACAATTTTCTGCGTCGCGTGTGGCAACATTGTCGCGTGTGGCAACATTGTCGCCTTTTGCTCCGCAAAAGTGCGTTGAGGCAGCGCACTTTCGCGGAGCGAAAGGCGACATTAAACAAACGTTGGTCGCGATACTCATCGCCGTTGCAATGTCCTTGCTGGTCTTTCCAAAAGAGGCCATCGCCCAAGTCAACGCTCCTACCGACTTACCGAAATTGCCGAACCGAGAAATCCGAGTTCCCTTTGATGCCTTGCCGGTCTTGCTCGGGGGCAAGAACGAACGCATGTTCATGACCCGCGTGGAATACGACGAGCTTCTCAAAAAGGCAAACGTCACTCCCGAACAAGTTGCTATCGCTCGACAGGCACAACTGGACGCAAGTAAAATACCTACCAATGTGGTAATGCTCGATGCCTTAAACGCTGTCACCATTGAGACGGGGCGTGCTTCTATTCAAAGCGATTTGACCATCGAGATTCTCAAGCCAGGCCTTCAGACGGTTCACTTGGCTTTACAGCATGTCGGTCTTCTGGAAGCGTCGCTCGATGACAAGCCAGCCATGCTTTCACCCTCCCTCGACGCAAACTCACCCGGCGCGACACTTTTTCTAGAAGGCAAGGGACAGCATCGACTTCGCCTCAAGATGGTAGCGGCCGTGAGTACATCCGCCGCCCAACAAACGTTGACCGTTGCCTTGCCAAGCGCGGCCGCCAACAAGTGGACGATGAAAGTGCCCGGCAACGTGGAGATCCTATCCGGCGCATATGTTCGCACCCGAAAAGTGGATTCGGATGCAAACTTAACCGAGTTCGAGTGGATTCCCAATCGAGCAGGGGCGGCGAATATGCAAAGTCCGTTTAGTCTCGTTATGACTTTGAACAACAAGATGCTCCGGGACACACGAGCCCTCGAGGCCAAGAGCATTCTTCTGACGGAAATCACGGAAGCCTATGAGCAGGTCACTCAGCGCGTCATGATCAACGTCCTGAACGGGGCTGAGAATCGATTTCAAATCGTTATTCCGAACGACTTCGAAGTGCGAAAGGTGCAATCGCCGCTCCTTTCTCGCTGGAATACACTCGCTAAGCCACAAGCCGACAACCCATCGGCGCGCGTTTTGGAAATCGAATTGCGAGAGCCTGTTTCAGATCAAGTGGTTTTTGATATCGTGGCCAGCAAACCGTCGAAAGGCAATTACGCAGAGCAACCGGTTGCCTGGAGTTGGCCGGTCTGGCGTGTTCTTGAGGCGGAAAGCCAAACAGCCATCCTTGCGATCAGCCTTGAGACCGGACTTCGTATGCAATCGATCGAATCTGGCGACCTTATTCCACTAGACGTCGGAGTCCTCGATACGGCTATCCCGGCGGAAATGCGTGGCCGTGAACCGACTGCACCGATGGTTCGTCCGATTGCGACTCTGTACGCTCCGGACGCTTCGCAGTCGATCACTGGTCAAATCACCAAGCCCAAAGCCACGTCCAAGACTGCGTTGAACACATTGGCCATCGTGAGCGAGTCAGGCATTCGATCAAGAGCGCTGATCGAGTTTGAATCCGGCAACGAAAGTGTCGCCAATTTTGAAGTGTCGTTACCAGCGGGCTGGCGACTGCAAACAGCGAAACTGCTCGATGGAACAACACTACCGTTTGAGGTCTTGAAGGAAGAAGGTGCCGCAACTAGCACCGCCGAGCCGACAGGTCCGACTCGAACACGGGTCCGGCTTGTACGTCCCTTTGCGCCCAAAACTACGACTCAAATTGTGTTGGAGTGCACCACGGTTCCAAAGGGTTGGTTGTCCGAATGGAGCGAGCAAACGTTTGCGTTTCCAGCGATTTCCATTGTCGGAACGGAGACAGGGACCGGCGTTTTGTCGGCCATGGGAGAGGGGGACTTCACGCTTGAGGTGGCTAAAGTCGAAAACTTGATCGCCCTGTTCGAGAGCGAGAGGATCGCGCTAAAAATTCAAGGGAACGGAAGCGGTCCGTCGTTCTCGGCCCAAGGTTCCAATTGGTCGCTGGATCTTTTGGCGAAACGCAACAAGCCGCAACTCACGGCGGAAGTGTTTTCGTTTTTCAAGATTGAATCGGAGGGAATCAAAACAGCTTACGAACTGCACTTAGAGATCAAGCAAGCCGCCACGGATAGTTTTCAGTTTTCGCTCCCCGACTCCACTCCGCCAGAACTTACGATTCGCGGTCTGGACGGAATTGTAGTCAAAGAATCGACCAGCCGAGTCGAAGACGGAAAGCGCATCTGGACGATTAAGTTGGCCAATCGGGTTTCCGGAGCCGCAAAATTGCAAGTCGAGTTTTTGAAGCTGTTAGAAACAGACGTAGATCTGTCGCTTCCAATTGCCAGAGTCAGTGAGACAACTTACCAGACAGGAGTCATTGCACTGGAGGGGGATGACGAATTGGAGGTAAAGGTGCTTCAGCATCCGAGAGTTGCCGATGTCGGCGAGCTGACGGAATCTAGTTATGCTGTGGGGAATCGATTGTTGGGGGTTTTCGGATACTCGGTGGATGATCAAGGCGGAGATTCAGTATCGGTTCGCGCGACGCGACGGGAGCTGCAATCGGTACCGAGTACCATCGTGGAGCGGGCACAACTGAGCACAGCCTTATCAATGCACGGGGCAAGCTATCACGTTGCCGAACTGCGAGTGAGAACGACCGGCGGTTTCATACAAGCCAAGCTTCCGTCGGACGCGGTTCTGTGGTCGGTCATTGTGGACGGATTGCCATCGTTGCCACAGCGCAGCGATGGGCAGTTGTTGATCGAATTGCGAGCCAGTTCCAAAGCTTATCAGGCCCATTCAGAAATTCCTGGAGGCGATCCAAATCTGCACGTGTTGCGTATCGCGTTTGAAACACCGATCCGTTCGATAGGGTTGAGATCGGAAATTGATCTGGTTGCCCCGCTGCTAGCGACCATGGAAACAACCACTAGTCCATCGACGCCGATACCTACGGCGGATATGGAATGGCAAATCTGGGTACCGGATCAATTGAGAATCATGGAGTCCAAGGGTGATCTTCAGCTTCTTGAAAATGAAGAGAGATGGGGCTTCCCGTATAACATTCTTTCCACCTTCGAAACAACGCTCAAGGCATCGATTCCCCGTGCAATGAGCAGCAGTGAAAATTTTTCGTTTTACAGCGAGAGTCTTTTTCGAGACACCCAGACGGCACCAGCGATAAGAGCCGAACTTAATCAGTCTTTAGCATCGACAATAGATTCGTCTGAGTCAATGGCTCTGAGCGGGAGAGCGTCACGTACAATGCAACCACCGCTACCTCAAAAACCTGCAGCGCCTAATGCAATGCCGCAGGCGGCTGAACCGCAAATGGATGATCCCTTTGCAACGGCGACTCCGCAGCTAGGCTTACCAATTGAGCAAGTCCCGCGATTTAGTACAGCGGGGCGAGTCAACGCCAACGACTTCGCCGAATTCGCCAATCAAAAATCGCTTGAAGGTCTACGCACGTTGCCGATTCTTTTCGAGGGGCCGACGACTTGGCATTCATTCAAGCTGTCTGGCTTCGGCGACGATCCCAATATTCGTCTGTCGGTCGTCAACAACTCTCGATTGCGTTGGATGGCGTACGCATTGGCTGCGTTCATTGTCGCGCTGGGTTTGGCCGTGCTTGGCAGACCGATGGGGCTGGTAGTTCGATGGACGTTAGCTGTAATGGCTTTCTCAGTTGCCGTTCCATTGCTGAGCCCTTGGCCGATCGAGACCGGCATTCTTGCGAGCGGCTGCTTCTACGCATCGCTTGCGGTTCTGATAGCCAGACTATTCTTTGGCATTGTTCAACTTGCAGGTATGGTTCTTCATCGACCTCGCGTAGTCACGAATAGCATACTCGCTTTTTTCCTTCTTTCGATGTTGGTGATGGGTGAGACGTCCAAAGCCCAAGCACAAGAAGTTCCAGTAGGCAAAGACGTTCGCAGCCTGGACGAGTTGATCGCTGTCATGCGATTGCATGCGACGACGGCCAACGGACCGATTGAAATTCCAGCCGATGCCATCTTGGTTCCCTATCAATTGGATTCGCCCATTACCGGCGGTGGGTTGGACAAGATTTTCGTCCCCTATTCGATCTATACGCAACTCGTGAACTTGGCCAATCCCGACAAGGCCGATAAGAAACCAATTGAGCCCCCCGTCGACTATTCGTTATCGAACTTAGTGGTTGAGGCCACGCTGGATCGAGACGACATGCTTGCGGTCAACTTGAAGCTCGACATAACAGCTCATACGGAACGACGGATTTTGGTGCCATTCGGCTTCCAAGGGGCCGTATTGACATCGGCCAAACTCAACAACGAGTCCGCCACCGTCAGTAGTGGGCCGAACGGCTTGGTCCTAGTCGTGAAGGGGGCGGGCGCGCAGACCTTTTCCGCCGCGTTTCAGATTCCTATTCAACGGCAGGGAGGTTGGCGTATCGTGAACGCCACGTTGCCTTCGGCGCAGTCCGGCAAGTTGAAATTGAGTGTTCCATCGGCAAACACCGAGGTCCGTTTGATCGGACTGCCTGACGCAGAGCAAAGGGAAACCGCTCAAGCCAACGAAGTGATTGAAACCAGTGTCGCCACCGATGGCAAGTTGTCGCTTCAATGGCGTCCAAAGGTTTCGGAAAGCGTTGCCGATCAAGGCTTAAGCGTCGATGCAGAGTGTTCGCTGGCCATCGAAGAGCAAGGGCTTCACACCGTTTGGGACGTGAAGTTGGATTTTCGACGCGGACGACGCGATTTATTTGAGTTTGAGCTTCCGAAGAATCTTGTCGTCGAAAGGGTAACCGGCAAGAACATACGGGGCTGGTCGATTGACACCAAAAACGAAAAGCAAATCGTCAAAGTGACATTGCTTAAGTCGGCGGTCGAGTCGGAACGCCTTTCGATCATCGCGTCGCGACCCATGCGATTGGGAACAGCGGAGGAAGCGACCGCGATTGCGCCTCAATTGCAGATGCCGGAAGCCATGTTGCAGCGAGGCAGGATCACTATCTATCGCAGCACGCTTTTGGATCTGGAAATTGCGGACTCCAGCGGACTCATTCGGGAGGATCTGCGAGCGGACGCACCCCCGTTTGCCTCCAATAGCCCTGTTCCAATGAAGATGTTTCAGTCGTATCGATACGGGTCGCCTGAATATCAACTGAAGATCAAAGTTCGCGAGATGGTAAACAAATTGAAATGCCAGACGGAAACGGTTCTGCGAGTCAGCCGAAACGATTCAAGATTGCAATCGCGATTGAATCTCGCAGCCGGAAGTCGGCCACTGTATCGAGTCAAAATCGAAGTGCCGTCGGACTGGCAATGGGATACTCCTCAATCGGGCGAACCGATGGAATGGACTCTTTCCGAGCCGAAGGATGGTGCGAGGTTAATTGATATTCTGTTCTTGAATGGAAGCATCGGCAGCATTTCAATTCGACTTAGCGCAAGTCAGCAACGCAACAGCGATCTTCAATCCAACGAGTACACGCTCGATCTGCCAAGAATAAAGGTGCTGGATGCTTCGTCCGATCAAGGGGAAGTGCACGTCTACACGGATGTTGGGGTCGATGTCCGTCCGGAGCAACTACAGGGTTGCGAGATTGTCGGTAGAAGGCCGGTCAGCGTTCCGAATCCGGCGACACAGGTTGCAGGGCCTCCGCAGGTTGCAGGGCCTCCGCAGGTTACTTGGCCAGGGCCTGTCCCAGCTACGATTACCGCACCTTCTGTTGATGCGATTCCGCAAGCAATCATTCGATACTTTGCAGGGGACTACAAAGGGCTGCTTCGCTTTCAGTCGCGAGTACCGCAGATCACTGCCATGTCGATTAGCAACGTCAAGGTGACGCGTCGATCGCTGGAAGAGACCATCTACATGGAGTGGGAGATCAAGGAAGCAGGCGTGCACCGTTTCGAGTTTACTTTGCCAGCGAGGCTTAAGGATGCGGTGGTCGTGGCCCAGATGGTTCGCAACATTCAACGCATTCCATCGACAGATCAGTCGGATGCACCGTTGAAGTTCATTATTGAATTGCAGGAAGATGTCATGGGACAATACCGCATCCTCGTTCAAAAAGACTCATCGCTTCCATCGGGGCTGCACACCGTACCGATCCCAAACATTTCCACGGGCTTGGTTGAGAATCGGTTCGTTACGTTAGAAAACTCGGGGCGAGATGAGTTGCTAGTTGACTCCTTGAAAGGGGTCACTCAGATGGTGCGAGGTGATTCGCAATGGGTGAAGTTGCAATCGTTATTGGGTGGAAAATCGGCAGATGTGTACCGGGTCGATGAGCGCCCAGCGACACCAGCCAACGCTGAGCCAGCAACCGCAAATGCAACCGCAAGTGAACCTTCGATGGCATTCAAGGCGCAGATCCGTTCGATTGTGGAGACGGCTAGTGCGAGGATCGGATTGGCCCAATGCGTGATCTCGGTGGATGAAGCCAGTAACTATAGGGCGACGCAAGAATTTCGGATCGAGAATACCAGCGAGGCCTATTTGGAGTTGGAAATGCCAGCGGGCGCACAATTATGGACCGCCATGGTCGCAGGTTCTCCGGTCAAACCGATCCAGTCGTCGAATAAACCAACCCGATCAGGAGCGACCCGATTAAGGCTGCCACTAGTTCGCACTCAAACCGGAGACCTCGACTATGGGGTCGAACTCAAGTATGCGGGCAAACTGACGAAGGGTGGTTTCATGACCAAGCTGGATTTTCCATTGATCGAGTCGATCAATATCAACGTGGAGCTTAGTCAAGTCAAACTCATGCTGCCCGAGAATCAACATTGGTATGGCTTTGACGGCACACTTGGTCAAGTCCGGGACGAGTCTGAGTTCCTAGCGGGCTGGCTTTCGCACAAGAACAAGCAAATTGGTCGCTTGTCCGAGTTAACGACGAAGAGCACAGAGTTGTTTTCCAAAGCACGGGCTGAAGAGAACTTAAAGCAGTTGGACTCAGCGGTCAAATTTCAGCTCGGCAATTCCAAGTTCGATTTGAAATCGAATCCCAATTTGGAACAACAGGTCTTGCTCAACGATCGTGTATCGAATGAAGCCAAACAGCAAGTCGAAAAATCGGAGAGCGAAGCAGGCCAAAAAGTGGTCTTGGACAATCGGGATTTCTTCAATGGGCTGGTGGATTCACAAACCAATTATCGTGCCAATGGCAATGTTCCCTGGACTAAGCAAAGCGATGCGGGCTTGATCGTTATGGATGCAGACTCTAAGCCTGCTGACAAACCAGGCTCGGTGCCTCCGATGCAGGGACAAATGCCATCCCTTGAGAAGCAACTTGAAAGCGAAGGGAGGCAGTACACGTATCAAGGCCGACGTCCTACTCAAGACGGGCAAAACATTTTGAATCCGCAGGGAGTGACAACGCTGCGTTCGGGTTCTGTCGGCGATTCCAAGGACAACAAGGAACTTGCCAGTCGTTACAAGAGCAAGCTTCAAGGGCAAGCGGGTTCCATGCAGAATGCGCAAGGGTTTGACAATAACGCGAACGCCTTAGGTGGTATCAATGGGCCGGGACAAGGCGGGCCGGGACAAAGCGGGCCGGGACAAAGCGGGCCTGGAGGCATAGGAGGCATTGGGGGTGGCTTTGGCGGCGGACTTGATGGAAGAGGTGGCGCAGCCACCGGTTATACTGGCGGAATGGCTCGTAACCGTCAAGGCGGCCCAAGCAGTGGAGGACGAGGAGGTCAGAACAACACGGATTTTGGAAACAATTTTGGCGTTACGCCTCAATTCGGGGCGCCTGGCGGCGAGCTGGCAAAATCGGCTGGCGAAATGCAAAAGAAAGAAGCTCAAAACTATGCAGATTTAGATGGACGAATTAAAGATGCGATTTCTCCAAACGAGTGGCAAGCCACAGGAGGTACCACTTCGACGCGAGAGTTTCGACAAGACCTTTCGCTTGTAGTAACCGCGCCGCAAGAGACCGATCAAGCGTACATGACAAGTTTGGCGATAACGCTTCCTACTCGTGGTAAAGAGTTTCTCTTCACCACACCGCGTGGCGAGGCAAAGTTAAGAGCAAACGGGATTTCCAAATCGGTCACTCAACGTGCGGTAGGAGTATTGGTGCTATTATTGGGGATCGTGTTGATTGCTGTTCGGCGAAAATCCAAGAGATCGTCCAGCTTAGCAACCCGCCCCGCGGGAGGGTCGAGCGAAGCGAGGGGAGGGTGAAGTGCCATCGACCATGGTGCAATTCACTTCACCCTCCCCGAGGGAGCAATGCTGTGAAGCATTTTCGCCAACGGTCGCTAAGGTTGAGCGGGAGCTTGCCTCCTCTCAACCTTGTTTTGGCGTCCTAAGTAACTGCCCGTTAACCGCCTCACTTCGCACCCGCCTCGACCGCCTTAGGCGGTCGAGGCGGGTGCGAAGTGAAGTAATTCAAGGTCTGAGCCGCACATTCGTAGTACGCCAAAACGGCATCCGTCGGAGGCAAGCTCCGATCGGACGAAAATGCTTCACAGCGTTGCCGAGGGAGGGTAAATTTGATTGAAAATCCCTGCAGTATTGGCGATTGCGAAACGAGTCCTCAAATGGTCATTCATAAAAACTGCGTAGTTTGCGATAGTCTGCTTTCGATGGACGGCGGCACCCGTTCGCAATTGTGCAGTTCCCCCAACTGTGCATTAAAATATCGCAATCATTTGAAATCCAAACTCCCCTGTTGTAGGGCTTGCGGACGACCCACGGGGAACTACAAGACGGCTCCTGGATTCCTATCCATTTGCGCGAGGAGTGAATGCCAGACTAAGGCGACAGCGATTCGAAGCCCACACGCTTCCTTCTGCCGGATCTGTGGAATCTATCTATCCAATCACGGCGAAAGCGATACGCAACATGTATGCCAGAGTCCATTTTGCCAACGATGGGATTCGAGCAACAGGATGGCGGATTCTCAAGTGCGTCGCGCAACCACTTTTCTTAAGCGACGAAGCGAGCTCGAAGAGCTTGCCCAAGAACGAGCAAAAATCTTGCTACCAGAGCTAAGCCAGGACACATTGCGAAAAACGATTGTGCTCCCTTACTTAGAGCACAACCTTAATCCATCGACACCCGAAAGGAGGCGAAGCGTTGAAGCGGGCTTTCTTGCAATTGCCTTCGAAGCCTATGCTCTAAACGAGGATTCTTCACCTAAGACTGAAACCAATCCAGACCAGTCCGACGCTGAGTTGTCGGCACCGGCACCATCGTCGCTTACGCCAATCACCGACGATTCGTTTGATCAACGCTTTGCTAGACTGAACGGTTTTGCGTGTGCAACGTGTGGCGGACGCTGCTGCCAATTGGGTTGCGATCACGCTTTCTTGAGAGTCGAAAAGTTTCTTGAAATTTTTCGCGAAAGACCGGACGCAACCCCCGAAGGGATTGTGGCGGAATATATGGGCAGGATCCCTGAGGAATCCTTCGAATACTCCTGTATATTTCATGGCCGAAACGGCTGCAGTTTGACGCGAGAGCAAAGGTCAGACACGTGCAATAACTATCTTTGCAGCAGCCTTGAATTGCTTCGAGACCACGTTTTCGAAAACAAGTCCGAATTCCTTTTGGCGGCAACGAACCTGCGAGATGAAGACGATCCAGAACCGAAGGTTTATCGCATTAAGATGGTCGACGATCACCATGAAAGGATGCTTGAAAGCGCCCCCAATTTGGAGTGCTCCGATTCATCGGAGCTTTGAGATTACAGGAAATTGCTGGAATTGTCACACCTTTTGTTTGTGGGGGAGCTTGTCTCCCAAGCCTGTAAACATCTTCGCAATGCTTAATCGATTGAAAAACAACGGGAGAGCGAGGCTCCTGCCGAGCTGGCGCCGCCATGGTTCGGCAGGAGCCCAACCCTCCCGAGTAATGAATTGGTTGGACAAAGTCGATTAAGACATGTTAATAGGGGTGGCCTGTCTTCCCACAACCTCGATTTGATGTCCGATCACTAGAACGGCTTTCGCCACCTCCGTTGGTTTGAGAACAAGTGGAAACTTGGGTTTTGAGGAATGGGTCTATTTCGATTTCTTCTTGTCTTTGTTGGCGTGACGGCCGGTCCCATCGCCTGAGTCTGGAATACCACCTGCTGGATCAAGTTCAGCTAGAGCGGCGGCCAAACGTTTCCGAGCCGCTTTTGCGGTCGGAGTTTCACTATCGGGTGCGATGAGTTTTTCGGTGAACGGAGCACCGCTCATTTCAAATAATTCGCCGAGATGGTTCAGTTTCCATTGGGCATCGCGGACATACCACATGCTTGCCAGTTGGTTGTAAACCCAATTGCGCGGCTTGCCGATTTCTCCCCGAAGTTGCGCCGCAAAACTGTGACCATCAAAAACGGTTTTTTCCGGTAGTTTGCCTCCAGTCAATTCTGCAAACGTGGTGAGGAGATCGGTAGAATCGATCAAGTCAGCGCAGACCTTGCCCGAGGGCGTTTTGCCGGGCCAATTGGCGATCATTGGAACAAGGCCACCGCATTCGAGCATGGTGCCTTTCATACCTGACAGATTGCGGCCTCCGATAGTCGAACGCGGGTCTTGCCCTTTACCAGTACCATTGTCACCCATGAAAATGACAAGAGTGTTCTCGCGAAGTTTTAAAGCTTCTAGTTCAGCGACCAGTTTGCCGACAAGTTTGTCCATGTAAAAAACGTTGTCGCCAAAGAGGTCCGTGCTGTCTGGTGCGCTATCCGGCGTTGGCTGAATATCGCCGTGGACATGCGACATGGAGTAATAGAGAAAGAAGGGCTTGGACCGGTTCAGTTGAAGGAAATCCGTGGCTTGCTTGTGCATCAAGTCTGGCATGTACTCTTTATCTGCCAGTTTCATTTCTTTGCCGTTGACGAGATATGGCTCGGACTTGTCCGCAGTCTTGTTCCAATAGACGCCGCTACCCTTGAAACGCAAATAATCGTCGAAGCCGTGGTCGCTCGGTAAACCTGGGAGTTGGCCCCATTTGCCAATCATGGAGCTGACATATCCTGCTGAATGAAACATATTAGGGACCACGATTTCGGAATGGTCCATGCGCATGCAAGCATCTTGATTGGACGAGCCATTTCGAAAGGCATAGCGCCCCGACATGATCAGGGCACGCGATGGACCACAAAGGGCTGCGGTGAAGCCATGCGTGAACCGAATTCCGGTGTTGGCGAGCTTGTCAATATTCGGCGTCCTGTAGTTGTCCGATCCGTAACAACTCACGTTTCCGACGCCAAGGTCATCAGCTAGGATAAATACGATGTTGGGCTTCGTTGGAGCTGCAGCTTGCAGCAAGGCAATAGGTGCCAGGAGCAAGGCCATAATGGCAAGCATATTCAGGTTGGTTTTCATTTTTCATTGCTAAGTGGAGCGGTGATTTGAAACTCTGACGATTGTTCAGGTAGAGTGGGAGCTTGTTTCCCCTCAACCTTGTTTTGGCGTTCTATCTTGAACCGCGCCTAAGGACGCCAAAACGGAGTCCGTCGGAGCAAGCTCCGAGCGGACAAGGTTATTTGCCGGTCAATTTGGTTCCCTGCAAAATGAATTCATCGCGAGAAAGGAAACCGTCCTTGTTCGTATCCCACTTGTCGAAACGCACGCCGGCGGTAGCCGAGTCAGACTGAGTGTTGGTGTAATACTCACGACTGATTTTACCCGCTTTTTCTTTATCTAACTTATCGAAGCGGGTTGCGCGATCGCTTGATTCAACGGCGGGCTGAACTGAAATTGGAACGGCCGTCTTCGCTTTGCCTTTCGGCGCGTTACCTTCGATGGCAGAGGAACCGACGGGTGGAAGGTGTTTCGCAAGAGATTCCAATAGTCCCTTGTGTTCGGGTTTTTTGGCTAAGCTCACGGTTTCCGCTGGGTCGTTCTGCTCGTCATAGAGTTCGGTTGCAAGGATGCTAGGGCCGTTGCGGTCTCGCCAAAAAATCGCTCGCCAGCGGCCGTCTCGAATACTGTAACCCATCAGATCGGTGCCGGTGGCTGGGTCCTTCCGCGGATATTGACTGATCGCAACTCGTGTCGCAGGTGCGGCCGGGTCGGTGAGAAAATTCTTAAGACTGCTTCCGTCGATCCTCTTTGCCGTTGGCAGGCCGCAGAGGTCGACGAGTGTGGGATAGACATCGATGAACTCGACAGGCGCGTCACATTTTTGGCCTGCGGTTTTGGATTTGGGAACACTGATGAGCAACGGGGCACGTGCCGCGAGCTCGAAGTTCGTATGCTTGTGCCAAAGTCCGTGGTCACCCAGTTGCCAGCCATGATCGCCCCATAGAACAATGATGGTGTTGTCAGCGAGCCCTTCCTTGTCCAACGCATCTAGCAGCTTACCAACTTGTGCGTCGGTAAAGCTGATGCAAGCGTAATAGCCATGACGCAACGTCTTCGCAAAATCAGAAGGGATGGGGTCTTCTTTTGGAACGCCTGGATAATTATGCAGTTCGCTGTTCTTGTGGCCAGCGAAGCTGGGGCTGCCCTCTGGCAAATGGTCGATCGTTGGCAAGGGGATGGAATTCGGATCGTAAAGATCCCAATATCTCTTCGGTGCAACGAACGGCAGATGCGGTTTCAAGAAACCGACGGAGAGGAAAAACGGCTTGCCCTTGGCTTTGAGGGCGCCCAAACGTTTTACGGCTTCGGCAGCCGTGGCACCGTCGGGAAGTTCGGATTCGGCTTTGAGGCTGACTTCAAATGCCGGGCCTCGCTTGGCATCCCTATCCGACTTTTCTAGTGGCGCAGTGTATTCCTCGACGACGGTATCGTGCTTGGTAACAATCTGCTTGGTATGGTCTGATAGGTCGGTGTCCACTGATTTGCCTATCGGATACCAGTGCGGCTCGCTCCAGGAGCGTCCATCTTCGAAGCCCTTGTGATACACCTTGCTCAACGCGGCGCAATGATAACCATTCGATTTGAAAAACTGCGGAAGGGTGATGCAATCCGGTTGTGCGACGCGAAAGTGGGTATTCAGATCCCATACCTTGGTGGCATCTGGCCGCAGTCCAGTCATGATTGAGGTACGGGACGGACTGCAAACGGCCTGTTGGCAGTAGGCTTTGTTGAAAACCATGCCCCGAGAAGCAATGCGATCGATGTTTGGAGTTTTAATGATGGTGTTACCGTAACAACCAAGTTCGGGTCGCAAATCATCGACGGCGATAAACAGAACGTTTGGCATGTCCGCAGCGTTCACTGAAGTAAACGACAACAAGGCTGCAAATGTGAGGACTAGGGTTTTCATAGGGTGTCAAGTGTGGTGTTTTCTGGAAATTCGAAGAAGTTCATGATAATCCAAATTAGCTTAAAGGCGAACGCCAGCCGTAGGTCCGCATCTCCGAGGCGGACATATCTCCGAGGCGGACATATCTCCGAGGCGGACATATCTCCGAGGCGGACATCCCAACATTTCAGCGATTCGGAGATAAGTTGCGACGTATCGACAAACGAAACAGTTATTCATACTTTGTCTGGCTCCAGTCGGGGCGCGAGCAAATGTATTATCAACAATGCCACCAGATAAAATGATCCCGCTATCGTAAAAATTGGGATGTAACTGCCAAGGTGGTTTTTTCATCCAGTGCCAACACACCAGTTACAAAGTCTTTGACAGCAACCATTAACCACTGTGTGGAAAGTTGCTAAACTTAGAGTGTTAACTAAGATCTCATCAACGGTTGCAACGATTGTAAGAAGGTGGTTGAGTTTCATGTCGCTAAACCGATTGACTAAATTCCTGGAATGTAGCTACCAAGACGGGCTAAGCGGAAGTATGAATGCAAGTCTCGAAGTAACTCGCCGCCATTTTTTTGGCCAGATGACTACTGGGCTTACAGGTGTTGCGCTTTCAAGCCTAATGGCGAACGAACTTGGTTCTGCTCCGGTTGGCAAATCGCACCTGGAACCCAGGGCCAAACAAGTTTTGCAAGTCTTTTGTCCAGGCGCGGCGTCTCATGTAGACTTGTGGGATCACAAGCCGATGTTGGAAAAGTTGGATGGTACTCCGATGCCAGGTGGCGAGTCGGAGGTCACATTCCAGGGCAAGAACGGCAATCTGATGAAGTCGCCTTGGCCATTCGTTGCATCGGGGAAGAGTGGCAAGAAGATCTCCTCGTTATTACCTCGCATGGCAGCCCATGTGGACGACATCGCGTTCATCCACAGCATGACTTCTCGCACAAACACACACGGCCCTGGCTGCATCTTTATGAACTCATGCTTTGCGCGAGAGGGCTTTCCCAGTGCGGGCTCATGGATCAGTTATGCGCTTGGTTCGACCAATGAGAATTTGCCGACCTATGTTGCCATTCAAGACCTGCGTGGCGAGCCGCCGAACGGCAAAGCGAATTGGAGCAATGGCTTCCTGCCAGCCCAGTTTCAAGCGGTTTCCATGGCCTCGCAGCAACCGCTTCGCAATCTATCGCGGCCTGCATCGACAAAACCCGAAGACGAACAAGCCACGCGCGAGTTTTTGAAGTTCATTAATTCTGAGCATGCGGCAATGCACCCGGGCAACGACGAACTGCGGGCCCGTATGGCAGCCTACGAACTGGCCGCGAAGATGCAGTTGGCGGCGCCGGAAGTGACTGACTTGTCCAGGGAGCCTGCACATATCCATCGTCTCTACGGTACCAACGATGGAAATAAACTTAAGGCCGCCTATGCAAGAAATTGTTTACTGGCCCGCCGCTTTTTAGAAAACGGTGTGCGATACGTAAGTCTGTACTGTGCATCGCGCGCTAGCGCGGTCGATGGCTTACTGAATTGGGATGCACACAAGACGCTCAAAGCGGACTATGAACGGCACTGTCCCATCTTCGACCAGCCAACAGCTGCCCTATTGAGCGACCTTAAGCAACGGGGCATGCTGGAAGATGTGCTTGTTGTCTGGTGTACGGAGTTTGGCCGAATGCCTACGCATCAAGAAGGAACGAGCGGCCGCGATCACAACCCCGATGCGTTCACAACTTGGATGATGGGAGCGGGTATCAAAGGAGGTGTTAGTTACGGAGAGACAGACGAGTTGGGACGTCGCGCTGCGATTGATGTAGCTACCGTCTATGATTTCTACGCGACCATGCTTCACTTGTTAGGTCTTGATCACCAAAAACTCACCTATTACCACAACGGCGCTAACCGGCGTCTAACCGACGTTCATGGTCATGTGCTGCAACCCATCCTCGTCTAGTTCTAGTATTGCAATGAACCGAATAATTCCAATAGACACAAACCCAACGCGCCAGCGAGTAAAAGGGTCTTTGCTCGCTTTCTTGGCTTATGTTTCTGGCTACCTGTTTTTTGCAGTCGGGCTGATTACAACCGGGGAAGCTGACGATGGTGTCGCGTTCTTCGAGGAAAAAATACGTCCCGTGTTAGTGGAGCAATGCTACAAATGTCATAGCGGTCGGTCAGATAAGTTGAAAGCAAACTTGTTCCTCGACTCCAAAGCTGGCATGGCGAAAGGTGGAGACAGCAGCAAACCACTCATCCGACCTGGCAATTCGGAAGAGAGCTACTTGATCCGAGTGATTCAGCATCTTGAAGATGGGATGGAAATGCCGCCAGACAAACCGAAATTGTCCGATGCTGTCCTTGCAGATTTTGTGGCGTGGGTCAAGATGGGCGCGCCAGATCCTCGTGATGACGCAGTTTTAGACTCGAAACGCGGAGACAAATCTTGGTGGTCGCTTCAGCCGCTTGAAAAGCGGTTAGTTCATGAACGAATAGATGACTTTATTGCTTCTAAGCTGACGGAGAACAACCTTGTTTTCAGTCCACCTGCTGAGGCTCGCTCGCTGATTCGACGCATAGCCTATGATTTGACAGGGCTTCCTCCGACTCAGGAGGAAGTCGATGCTTTTACAAAGTTGCATCAGTCGAATCCGGCAAAAGCCGTAGAAGAATTGGTGGATCGGTTGCTAACTTCCCCTCGCTATGGCGAACGCTGGGGCCGACATTGGCTCGACGTCATTCGTTTTGGTGAAAGCCTTGGCTTCGAGCGCAACGTTATCATTGATGACCTTTGGCCATTCCGTGACTACGTGATCAAGTCGTTCAATGACGACAAGCCATTCAATCAATTCATCATGGAGCACCTCGCGGGCGACGTGATTGGCAAGGACGATCCGGCTGTGGAGGTCGGCAGCGTGTTCCTTGTCGCAGGACCATACGATGATGTTGGAAACCAAGACCCTGTAGCTAAAGCGAACATTCGTGCCGCGACACTAGACGATATCATCACGGCGACCAGCGGAGCCTTTCTTGGTCTTACCATCAATTGCGCGCGCTGTCATAATCACAAGTTCGATCCCATTCCCACGGAAGACTACTACCGCTTGCGAGCCGCCTTCGAAGGCGTTACGCATGGCCGGCGGACCATAGTCACCAAAGAAGCGAGAGATTCATTCGCCGCTGCCATGAAGCCTCTCAACGCGGATCTTAAGCAACTGGAAGCGGAACGAGACATGGCCGAAGAAACGATCGAAACGCGAGCCAAGACTGTTTTTGAACAATCAAAGTCAACACGGCCGAAAGTCGATGAGCACGGCACCGATGAATCTTTTCCGGAGATCGAAGCCAAATACGTCAAGTTTGTCATTCTCGGCCTCACCTCCGACTTCCAGCAGGAGTCGAAAGTTAAACGAAAGGGCGGGCAGGGAGGCAAGCTCACGGAGTTCCAAGTTTGGAGCAGCGATCAGCCCGAGCGAAACATCGCTTTGGCCAGCAATGGCACCACCGCGGAGGGCGCCAAGTCCACCACGGCGGAAGATTTCCCAGAAGCCTACGGTCCACAATACTGCATCGACGGAATGACTGGTGAAGCCTGGTTCATAGGAACGCCTGCTGAGCTCACGCTAACTTTCGCCAAGACTGAGAAGATCAACCGCATCACATTTATCAATGCTAGGGGTGATAGGAACACAGATGAAAGCAAAGTACGAGGTGCTACACCGTGCGAATACGAAATTCATGTTTCTGTCGATGGCAAGAACTGGACCACAGTAGCAAGCGATGAAGGTCGTGAACCCTGGACACCCGCCCACGGTATCGCCAAGGCTCGCCGAATTATCCAAACGCAACTGGAAACCGAGCAACTTGACGATATGGATCGAAGAATTGCAAAAGTGAAAGCAAACATCGCCCGGGTCCCCAAACTGTCGCAAGTCTGGGCTGGCAATTACTCGCAGCCTGAGGAACCCACCGTCGTCCACAAAGGTGGTGATCCGATGAAACCTGGAGCGCCAGTCGCAGCATCGAGCCTTGATGTGCTCGATCGAGTTACGCCAGCCTATGAACTGAAACAAGATGCTAATGAAAGTGAACGCCGGCTTGCGTTGGCAAAGTGGATTACCAGTGACGTCAATCCGCTCACACCGCGTGTGTTGGCAAATCGCATTTGGCAGTATCACTTCGGCGCAGGAATCGTCGATAGCCCTAGCGACTTCGGTTTCCTCGGTGGCAAGCCCACGCATCCTGAATTGCTAGACTACCTCGCCAGCCGACTTATTGAGAGCGGATGGAAGCTCAAGACGTTACATCGCGAGATCATGCTTTCGAAAACGTACCAACAAAGCGCCTCCTTTGACGAAAAATCGGCCAAGCAGGACAAGGACGCTAGATTGCTCTGGCGATTTCCGCCGCGTCGTCTCAGCGCCGAGGAATTGCGCGACACGATGCTGGCCGTTGCTGGTAAGTTGCAGTTAGAGCCGATGGGTGGTCCCGGCTATCGCCTCTACAAATTCACTCAGAACAATGTATGCACCTATTTCCCACTCGATGTGCACGGACCGGAGACTTATCGCCGCGCGGTCTACCATCAAAACGCACGCGCAAGCGTCGTCGATATGCTCAACGACTTTGACTTACCCGATATAGCCTTCGCCGCACCCAAAAGAGCCAATACAACCACACCTTTACAAACGCTAACACTACTCAATCATAGTTTCACCGTAGATATGGCCGAGGCCCTGGTTGCGCGCGTCCGGTCAGGCGCAACGGTAATCCAAGCCTATGAATTAGTCTTTCAACGCCAACCGACTTCGAAGGAACTGGCTGCAGCAAAAGAACTAGTTACCTCGCACGGGCCTGAAGCATTTTGTCGTGCATTGCTAAATGCAAATGAGCTACTGTACCTTGAATAGCCTAGGAGCCCCCAAATATCGATTCTCGAAGCGGCCCTGAACTGTCTGCAAATGTAGGCTCATCAATTCCCATCGAATGCAAAATGCTCAAATAAAGACTCGACATCGGAGTATTTTCTCTTCGCCAGTAGGTTCCGTGATGCAAGCCCATATTCGCCCCACCTGCTAACAACGTCGGAAGATTGGTCGGGTTATGAGTCGTACTCGCCCCACTACCAAACAAAACGATCGTGTTGTCGAGTATGGTGCTGTCGCGATCCTTGTACTCATTCAGTCTACTCAAGAAGTAGGACACCTGCTGACTCAAAAATAGATCGTACTTCGCAAACTCAAGCTGGCCCTCCTTGTCTTCGGCATGCGAAAGGTTGTGATGCGTTCGCGTAAGACCAAGCTTCAAAGGGAAAGTATCGCTGATCCCCATCCCATCTTCTCGATTCAACATAAAAGTGACTGAACGAGTAATATCCGCGTCGAAGGCGAGGGAAATCAAGTCGAACATGCTTTGGTAGTAGTCAGAGGGAACACTCTCGTTCGTCACATGCAACTGGAGATGAGAATGGTCCTGTTTCTTGAGTGGCACACTGATCCATTTTTCCGATGCAATCAGACGAGACTCGATTTCGCTCAGCGAAGTTATGTACTGATCCATCTTTTCGCGATCCGATTGTCCTAGCAGCAGATCAAACGACTTCGAGTTTTCAAGAACAGCATCCACAAGACGAATGCGGCGCTTGAGCTGATCGGACTGAGAAATGAGCGACTCTTGGTTGTTGCGAAAGAGCCGATCGAAAACTCTTCGAGGGTTGTTTTCTGCCGGAATTGGCTTTCCCTCCAAGTTGTAGGAAATCGTTCCGGTTCGCGAAAGGAACCCAACGCCAGCATCGATCGACAAAACCAAAGAGGGCTGGCGACAGTCTTTCTTGGTATGGGCCGCGATCACCTGATCGATGGATACCGAATTGTAGGACCCGTTCTTGGAATGGTGCAACGGAGCTCCTGTGAGCCACATGTCCGAGCAAACATGGGGATCCGCTTTGACTCCATTCGGATGATACAGACCACCAAGGAAACTCAGCTCATTGCGAAACGGACGAAGTGGCTCCGTCGACTTGTTGAAATCGAAATCAGCCCCCACCTTTGTAGGAAACCAACTCCAATCGTTGATTTCGTTCTTGGACTTCGGCAAACACATTCCGTTGGCCGTGTAGATCGCACAAAATCTCTTCGGCTTGATTTCGGCGATTTCAGACCCAAAAATTTCCAATGCCGGGAGGGGTAGCGAGATCCCTGCGAGCCCTTTCAGTACCGTTCTTCTCTCGATGCGATCTATGAATTTCATAATAAATTGCCGATCTTGCCTAGTTTGCAATCACTTTTTCAGAAAGAGTTCGCTCTTGATAACCTGTCGAATCAAGTCTTGCATTCGAGGTTCGCCGGTTTTTAGTCTTAGAGCCTCTCCTTCCAACAAAGCCATTTCATTGTAGCTGAGACTACGACCAGTTGCATAAATCGCAACGTGCTTCAGGTAGCTGAAAGCCACACGTTCCATTTTCTTTTCGAATAGGTAGTCCCGGAAGGACTCAAAGTCCTTTATCTCAGTGCCGTCGGGTAATTTGGATTCCGTTTCGGTAGGCTCCTTCTTCCAAATGCCGGAGGCATCGAAGCCTTCAAATGGTATACCCCAAGGATCAATACCCAAATGGCATTTTGCGCATCCGTCTTGAGTGCGGTGCAACTCAATCCGTTTGCGCAACGACAGATCTAGATGATCTTCCTTGTTTAGATCCGGGACATTCGGTGGTGGGTCGTCCGGGGGCTCCGCGATCATCTTTCGGGCAAACCAAGCCCCTCGCTTAACAGGGTTCGATTCGCGACCGTCGGATAGACCTGCAAGAAGACTTGACTGAGCCAGAAATCCGCCCAGGTTCGGACTCCCATGTCGAAGTGGGGAAAAGCCTAGTCCGTTCTCAGTTTTATCGCCGAGTCCATAGTACGAAGCAACGATATCGTTCGCCAAAATAAAGTCCGAACGAATGATGTTGCTGAGAGGTAGGTTTTTTTCAATCAAGTGATGTAGAAAGTGTACGGGCTCCGTTCGAAGCTGCATACGAACATCGCGCGTTAGCCGAGGGTACTTTTTGTCGTCGATCTCAAGGAAATCAAACTTATCAAGCGATAGCCATTGGGAAGCAAAGTTTTGAAGGAAATGTCGGAATTTCGGATCGAGGATCATCCGATCGATCTCCGAGTCCAAATTCTGATAGAGACGATCCCTTTTGGCTGCATCGAGTAGCCTCGCGTCAGGCGGACCGTTCCAAAGAAAATAAGATAACTTCGATGCCAGTTCGTAGGGTTCCAAGTCCTCCGGATCGGGCGTATCGCTTTTTTCGATCAAGAAGAGAAACTGAGGTGAAGTCAACACGACCAATAGCGCATCTTTAATGCTACTCTGGAAGTCGTTTCGCTCCGCGTAGGAACTCTTCCAGACTTTCTCGATCATCGACACTTCCGCTTCGGTGGCCGGCCTCCTATAAGCCCGCGTCACAAAATCACGAAAAATCTCTTGCGCGTATAGTGGAGCATTCGATCGGTTGCTCGATTCGATGAAAATTCTTCGATGGGAAATGGGAGGCCATTCAGTTAGGAGCGGTCCTTCGAACTCGACCGATTGAATCAGCAGCCGAGGCATGTCCCGACCATCGGTGTACTCATGGCGGACTCCGATCTCGCGAATGCCCGCCAAATAATTGACATTGTCCCTTTCAACGAAAGGACTCGGGAAATTGTTGATAGCCCCTTCAAAAACAAACTCTTTGACCTCGTCGGTGGACACCGGTTGAGGCTCACTCACTTGAATCAACGTGCTCCCGCAGTCGCGACGCAAGCCCATGTGAACACCAAGCCACGGAACCCGTTTTTCATAAATCGCAAACCGTTTGCCCGCATCGCTTTCAGCTGAGATCTTCGTCAACACAATTCGTTCGATCGACAATTTGCTCTCTAATTTCACTTGCATTTTGCATGCACCCTCGGGCAAGCGGATTTGCATAAATGCTATGCTCAGTCCGGTGGCGTCTCCCTTCTTGCCGGCATTTGCTTGCTTGCGATTCCAAAGAACCTGCCGAACATAGCTCCCGTCGTTCAATACTACTTTCAAGGTCTCGGACTTGGGCTCCTTGGGTTTTTCATACGTTCCTTCCACTACACGGTCGTCTGAACCCGACTTTCCAAGGCCATAATGCAAATCGAGCTGATAAATACCAGCATGCGGCAAGGGAATCGCCGCTTCGCCTGTTTCGTTAAGTTCTGTGGGTAGGACGACGATCGAATCGGAATCTTCGTTGACCGTCGCAACATTGTCGTCGAGCAAGAGTGCATCGGCGAAACGAGCCGCCTTGACTTTGACTCGAAAGTTGCCTTTGTCTGGAAGCTCACGAATCGAAACTTTGAAATTAGCCCGTGGACCGTATGTGCTCGACTGGCCGAAGATTTCGGAGCTCGGTATCGCAGGCCTAAGCAATAGCCCGCTGGGTACGATTTCGTAGGCTGATCCTTTGGGATACCCGTGCGAGCCACGCATGCAGGCGAAAACGGAATGATAGATACTTTCGAATTTTCTCCAACTCCGAACCGTATCGTTCCCAGCATATCCTTCGATAAACTCAAGCTCCGTCCTCATCCTGAATGGAGAGTACTCGAAAGCTTTGAGAGGAGATAATTCCGAGACAGCGAAATCTTCGTTGTTGAGCAGATGACTATCGGCACCGAGGATCAGTTTGTCGGGACATGGATCCGAATTGATCTTGGTGCCTAGATCGACTCGAAAGTTTTGAACGATAGGCTTCGCTTTCTCGTCGACAATGCATAGGTCGAGAGCTTTGTCCGCGATCTCGAAATAATATTCCAATTGCAGTGGTGTAAGTCCCATGACTTGACCGTTGTTCGCAAATCCATCCTTAGAAATACCATCCGGCGGAAGTATTTCAGAGACGTTCTCTTCGATCCCAAGAAGCTCGCGAAGCGTATTCCGGTATTGTGAAACGGTTAGCCGACGGATGGAGCCGTTCTTCTGTTGGTTTCTCGCCATGGCCTCCTCCATTTCCTTGCGTATGGCTTCTGCAATGATTCGCCGCTGCCCGATTTCCAACTCTTTTTCACCCTCTGGGGGCATCGTCTCCTCAACGATCTGTTTTAATACGTCCTTCCAGGCAAAAAGCTGATTGTCTGGAAAGTCCGCCGTCAGATGATCCACACGGATGCCCGATTTTGCTTTGTCTTCGTTGTGACATCGTTGACAATACTCACGGAGAAGTGGTTGAATCGTTTCTCCAAATCGATTCGAATTCGGCGACGGAATCGTCTGAGAGCAAGCCATGAGCTCGAATCCCCAAACGAGAATGGGGAAGGCGATTAAGTGCAAAATGGCTTGTTTGCTTTTTTGATGCATGCGAAGTTTACCCAAGTGCAACATCAACGCAGCAAAGAAACGTGTCGGATTGCTACGCGTGAAATTCCGTTTTGGTAGTAAAGTGGATCGAACTAAGGTGGGGAGCTTTCTGGCGAGAGTTTCATTATAACGCTGATGAAAGACATGGCCATCGGCGGCCAGAGAATCTTCACGCCTTTCTTCCATTGAACTCAAAGGGTTTAGTCCAACCGCACAGAATGTTCAATTTGGCTCATGAACATAGGCCACAACGAGAGCGACCAACACTCCTCCCATAATCAGTCCTAGCCCGATGAGTTCCCTATTGCCTTTTGTTGACATTCTTCAGATTCTCCAATTAGATGGAACGGCACCGTATTCGCGGCAAATTTGGATGGAGCTAATTGACTGTTCGCTTGCAAGCATGGTTTTCAGAAGTCGATTGGTCGCCAGATACTTTGCTGACGATTGATTTTATGCGAAGTCCATGTCAAAAGGGTGTCAAAATTTGCTATTCCCGTATCAAGAAGTTGTTAAGACAATAGCTCACCATTCAAAACACCACAGTCGATCTTTACAAAATCTTGATAGATAGAAGTCCAGTCTTTACACCTTTTTTACGTCGATTCGGCTTTAATCACTGCGTCGATCGTAATAGCAAGAAGCCAAGTCATCTACCAAGGCTGTTTTTGCGAAAATTGTCCGTTCGGAATGTCGCGAATCAACGATTTGCGATTGAACCTTGAGTTAGCCAATTCACCGAATTCAAAGCAGTCAGCGAATGAATCAACGTCGTCCCGACCCGGACGAACTCTTAGCGCCCGTGCAAGCAATCGATAACCATGCGGGGCGTGGCCGTTTGAAGATTTTCTTCGGGTATTTTACTGGCGTTGGTAAGACGTATTCAATGCTAGAGAACGCTCGGCGTGCGAAGGGGGCAGGACGGGATGTCGTGGTGGGTTACGTGGAGTCTCATGTAAGACCCGATACACAAGCTCTAATTCATGACCTCGAACAATTGCCCACCAAGGTACTGGAGTATCGGGGTGTGAAACTGCGTGAATTCGACTTGGACGCAGCGATCCTTCGAAACCCAGATTTGATTCTTGTCGATGAACTCGCCCATACGAATGCGGAAGGCTCCAGGCATATCAAGCGTTGGCAAGATGTCGAGGATTTGCTGCAAGCCGGAATACACGTTTGGACAACGTTAAACGTTCAGAATATTGAAAGTTTGAACGACATCGTCGGCCAGATCACTGGGGTCGTGGTTCGAGAAACGGTGCCGGATCAGGCCTTTGAATTGGCAGATGACCTAGAATTAGTTGATATACCCCCAGATGAACTTTCGGATCGGCTGAGTCAAGGGAAAATTTATCTTGCCGAGCACGAAGTAATCCAGAGTTCTTTTCAAAAAGCGAACCTGACCGCTTTGCGAGAAATGACGTTGCGACGTGCGGCGAGTCGAATTCACTCGGATGTTGAATCGGCTCGCAAGTTCCGTTCCAACTCCCAACCATGGGCGACTACCGATCGATTACTTGTCTGTGTTGGCCCGAGCCCGTCAACCGCTCGAGTTATTCGCACCGCCAAACGCATGGCAAAGGCCCTGGACGCACAGTGGCTAGCTGTTTCAGTCGACATGCCAAGCGGGCAGCCTGACATCCAAACCCAAGTGAGAATAGCAGAGCATTTTCGATTGGCAGAACGACTGGGAGCCGAGACCATTACACTCTCCGGCGATGATGTCGTTGGTTCGATCTTGGAGTATGCTCGATCTCGAAATGTCACGAAAATTTTTGTTGGAAAGACCAGCGTGGCTCGCTGGAAACGCTTCTTTAAACGTACGGTAGTCGATCAACTGCTTGAATCCAGCGGTGGAATCGATGTCTATGTCATTCACGGCGAGCGCACTCAAGCTCAAGGGTTTGATTCCCTTCAATTACGAATAACGCCATCCAAGCGGATCGGCTACGCATATGCATTAGGAGTAACAGTCGCGAGTAGTCTCCTCGCGGCTGGGCTCAGGATCTTATTCGGATTGGATTCAGAGGCCAATGCAGGCATGATATATCTGGCTGGTGTGGCGTTCGTCGCGTTTCGCTTTGGAAGCGGACCGGCTATTATGGCATGTCTTCTCGCAGTGCTTGCTTTCGATTTCTTCTTCGTACCTCCCTATATGACGTTTGCTGTTGCAGACACACAGTACATCCTGACTTTTGGAGTGATGCTTGCGATTGGATTGTTGATTAGTACTCTCGCTTCTCAACTTAAAGTTCAAGTGATCAACACGCGGAAACGTGAACGGCGAACGGAGACTTTGTACGAACTCGGCAGACAACTTAGTTCAATCTCTGGAAATGTATTCCTGGTATCCGCAGCAAGCGTGAAGATCTCCGAAATGGTCAATGGAGAAGTTGCTGTCTTTCTGGTTGGGGAATCCGGAAGGACCGAGATTATCCAGGGACAGGGAGGGTGTATAGCAAAGCATTCCTTGAGTCTACCCGCTGCACAATGGGTCACTGATCATAGCCTATTGGCGGGCGCGGTCACGAACACACTCCCCAACGCGTGCGCGGTTTTCTTTCCGCTTGTTGGTGCAAACGCTTGCTTGGGTGCCGTCGCGATTCGATCGAACGATGACAATGCGAGATTATTGGAGCCGGAACAGAGACAACTTATAGAAGCGTGCGCGAGCCAGCTAGCGTTGGCACTGGAGCGTGATCAACTTGCTATCGATGCCGCGGAATCGCGGATTCAAGCAGAAACCGAACAAGTGAGAAACACGTTGTTAAATAGTGTATCGCACGATTTGAAAACCCCCTTGGCAGCGATTGCCGGAGCAAGTAGCACACTGCTTTTGTCCAGCACGCTTGATGAGGCGACACGTCGACAGCTTTTGGAAACGGTCTCGAACGAGGCAGCGCGTCTCAATCGGTTGCTAGAAAGCATTCTACAGATGTCCAAGCTCGATGCCGCTACCATAGCGCCAAACATGCAATGGCACGTCCTCGAGGAGATCGTCGGTTCGGCTTTGAATCGCACTAGCGTCGAACTCGCCGGCCACCAAGTAACGACTCGGCTCGCGCCCGACCTGCCACTGCTCTACTTAGATGGACTTCTAGTCGAACAGCTTTTGATTAATTTGTTTGAGAATGCCGCAAAATATACTCCTACGGGTACGAGCGTTTCGATTTCAGCAAACATCGATTCTGACTACCTGCGGTTAGTCGTTAGCGATGATGGTCCGGGGATTCCAGAGGGGATGGAAGAACGCATATTCGAAAAGTTTTTTAGAGCAACGCAATTGCCTGACGATGGACGCGGAAGTGGACTTGGGCTCGCAATTTGTCGAGCGATTGCCAAAGTCCATCAAGGAGAGATTACGGTGTCGCGTCGTCCAAGTGGGTTATACAACAACAGCGAAACTTGTCCGGGATTAGCGTTTTTGATTCGTATTCCAATTGCAAAGAATGCTCCCAATGTCCCAATGGATTAATCGCGGACAGATCAACCACACGGTTCTAACATTCGGGAGGGATTGAAATGTCCACAACAAGTCCTTTGATCCTAATCATTGAAGACGAATTGCCTATTCGTCGGTTCTTGAGAGCATCCCTCTCCGATGAATCCTATCGCTTGAACGAAGCTAGTACTGGAATGGAAGGACTACGTGTTGCTCAGCAACAGCCGCCCGATGTTGTGCTCTTGGATCTTGGCTTACCCGATTTGGATGGACAAGAGATCATCCGACGCCTTCGGGAATGGTCCAAAGTACCGATTATCGTTCTTTCAGCTCGAGATCAGGAAGCACAGAAAATTCAGGCACTCGACGGAGGCGCAGATGATTTTGTGACGAAGCCTTTTGCCGTTGGTGAGTTGCTAGCTCGAATTCGTACTGCTCTCAGGCATTCCATCGCGGAAGCAATTGAGATCTCAGTTGTCGCGTTCGGAGAAGTCCGAGTGGATCTTGTGGCTAGAGTCGTCTACCGCAACAACCAGGAAATCCATTTAACACCTTTGGAATACAAACTACTGTTGACGCTGCTCAAGCACAACGGAAAAGTCCTTACCCATCGTTTCTTGCTTCGCGAAGTTTGGGGACCGAGTGACACAACGGAACTACATTATGTCCGCGTATTCGTGGCCAACCTACGTAAGAAACTTGAACGAGATCCAGCTCGTCCAGAGTATTTCCTAACCGAACCAGGCGTAGGTTATCGGTTCGCAGGAGCAATTTCGCAATGAAGCCTATAGACCCGAAATTTCTCAAACTACAATTCCGTGTTCACGATATGAATTCTGCTATAGAACTATGACTTCAAACAACACTAAAACCGAGACCGCCATTTCACATGAGTCCTCCGACAAATCCGAACCGCAATTGCTTGGAGACTCGTTATGGCATCGACTACGACAAGCGACAGGTACTGTCTACGGCGACATTGGAACGTCGGTGCTTTACACGGTCATGGAAATCACGCGTGAGACCATACTTCTGAAGCACCATCATCTTGGTAACGAGCAGGCTGCTGCCTTAGTTCTGGTGGGTGGTGATCTACTGTCGAGGAGTGAAATCCTTGGTGGCCTTAGCTTGGTTATCTGGGCACTTATCTTTCTCACGGTCAAGTACGATTTGATTATTATGCGAGCGGACCATAGAGGTGAAGGAGGAACGTTCGCGCTTTGGAGTCTTCTTCAAGGTTACACAGGCAAGATTCTGGCTGGATCGCTTGTCAGTTTTCTAGTGGTTTGCGCGGCGGCGTTGTTAGCTGCAGATGGAATAATCACGCCTCCGATCAGTATGCTTGGCGCATTTGAGCCTCTCGGCCAAACCGCATCTGTCATTGTAACGCTCGTATGCTTGGTCTTTCTTTTCAAGATGCAATGGCGAGGAACTAGCAAAGTCGGCGGGCTTTTCGGATGGTTTATGATCCTCGTTTGGTTTCCGTGGATTGCTATCAAGGGATTGCCTTGGATCATTTCCAATCCAGAGGTTTTTCTTGCGTTTAACCCCCTCTACGCAATTCAATTCCTTCTGAGCTTCCCTTGGGTCGGTGCTCTCGTTGTTCTTGGCGTGGTAGTCCTCGCGGTCACCGGTGGAGAAGCCAAATACGCTGATTTGGGTCATTTTTCACGTGCGGGCAAAAAACCGGTTCTGGATGGCGACAGTGTATTGCCAACTGATTCAGGGCGAGTACCAGTGATGTACTCTTGGTTCATGATCGTATTGCCTAGTCTTTTGATCTGCTATGCTGGACAATCTGCTTACATGCTTGAAAATGGGGTCCCCCCCAGGGCGAATACTTTCTACGCCATCACACCAAAAACACACATTGAGTGGTTAGATAGAGGAATCAGTTTCTGTGATATGACCATTGCTGCTATGGCTGCGATTATTGCTTCACAGGCGCTGATTACGGGCATGTTTTCGATCGTCAAACAAGCAACTGCTTTAGGTTTTGTGCCTCGCTTTCAGGTATTTCACACGGATACTCATGGCGAAGGGCAG
>JANMHA010000220.1:0-2211 GCA_031374925.1 Pirellula sp.
ACTGGCTGGCGATTTCAACGAATGCTTCGAGCTCACGTAGAACCGGATCGGACTCGCCGACGGAGACCGGTGCTTTCTTGGCGAATATCTCGGGTTGCGATTTGTAGCCGAGAATCGGTATCACGATCCGCTCAGGTTCCGACTTGTACTTAACAATATTCCGCACAAACGAGTCCTGTTCGCGTGCGTAGTAGCGAGTCGTTGTTGTCTATGGCTGAGCCGTGGAATTGGCGGTGACTTGCCTCAGCGCGTACTCTGCGGCGGCGAGATAGCGGGCAATCTGCACGTGCGACATATCGAGCGCGTCGCCGACTTTGTTGAAGTGATACGCCTCGCCATCTTCGGGGAGCAAATCCTTGAGCTGTAGCCCGGGTGCCTGCAGCAACTCGCGAATGGTATTCTCGTACTCGAAACGATTGAGTCGGCGTTGAGTCGAACGCCCCTCAGTTGCAACTCGCGCCCGCTCAGCGGAGATCAGTGAATCGGAAATGGATTGTTGGAATCGAGAGAATTCATTCTCGGATGGGAGCAATTCGCCTTTGGGAGGCATTTCACCCTTCGAAACGCGATCGAAAACTTTGACCCACGTATCGAAGTTGACGCGTTGAATCGGATCGAACGACAAAGAAGTGAGGTCGAGTTTGCCTTCTTTGGTATCTGCGTCGTGACATTGACAGCAATACTTGGTTGTCACCTCGGCGACGCCGTTTGGCAGTTCACCTGCAATTGACGGATTCCATCGCCCGAGGCCGAGCAAAAGCCACAAAGCTAGAACGGATGCCGCCTTGATCAAACGGAACCTGTCAATTCTGAAATCTCGCCTTCACTATCTGCAAACGAATCGCGGGTGACCCCGAGGCGATCCAGCGCAGTCACAAAGAGATTGGATAGAGGAACTTCCTCGCCAAACTGCAAAAATCTTCCGTGACGAAGCCCTAATCGCTTGCCACCAGCAAGAATCAATGGATAGTTTGTATTTTGATGCGTATGGCTGTTGCTGCTACCGTACAACACTATGGTTTCATCTAGAAGCGAACCGTTGGTTACACCGTCATCCGTCTTGGCCGACGCCATTCGCTCAATGAAGTTGGCGAACTGCTCGATCATCAACCGGTCCCAACGCCCAAGCTCTTCCGCTCCGCCGGGCTTGTTCCAGTTGTGAGCCAACTTGTGAAGATTTTCGCTGAAGACGATCAACTGTGGAAACTTGATCGCATTCGACGAGGCATCAGCCATGTTGGTGATTTGATATGTCGCAACGCGCGTCGAATCGGTACGAAACGCGAGAAAGATCAAGTCGTACATCGTTTGGATGTACCGAAATGGCGCTTGATCGTCGGAATCCAAATTCAAGCTTTTGCGTTCGTCATCATTCAGCTCGATTTTGGGTATCTCCAGCCATTTCTGTGAGTTCGCAACTCGCTTTTCCGTTTCGCGAACGGCGTCCAAATACTCATCGAGTTTAGTTTGATCGCCGTGCCCCAGTCGCAACCGCAGCGACGAAGCGTCGGCTAGCACGCGGTCGAGCATCGAAGCAGTTGATGAAAATCTCCGTTGCTGATCATGCAACTCCGCGTCTCCCGCACCGAACAAGCGTTCGAAGATTCGCCGTGGTTCATTCAGCGCCGGAACCGGGCGACCTTGAAGATCATACGACAAAGTGCTTGAGCGCGTTGGCTCGCCGACGCCGCCATCGGTCGACATTACCAATGAAGGAAAACGTGTTTGGCCTTCCCATGCTTTCGCAATGACTTGATCGACGGAGACGGTGTTGACCAGCGACTTCTCATTCATCAGTGCGCCTGTTAAAAACGTGTCTCCAGTATCGTGACCTCCCATCTTACGGCCACGCGGATGGGACAGTCCACCTAAGACGGTAAGCCTTTCGCGATGGGCTTCCAACGGTTTGAGACTCTCGTTGAACTGATAGTTTGTGCCTTCACCTTTGGGGAACCACCGCCACTGCGCATCGTCGCTTGCTTCCTCCGGCAGGCTGACACCAAACCCAAAGTACATGGCGCAAAACTTCGGCGGATGCGCAGTATTCGCTCGCCGAGAGTCTTCAGCCATACATTCCAACCAGGGCAGCCCTAGCGAAACACCGGTTCCCATCAAAAAAGTTCGACGATTAAGATGCCAAGATTCTGTTGTCATATCATTTCTCCTGAAAATCCCTTGATCGTACAATCGATCGAATGAGCCCTTTGAGTC
>JANMHA010000238.1:0-5637 GCA_031374925.1 Pirellula sp.
TCGACTTTTTCTACCCGGATCTGTCTTCTGAGTCGAGGTCCGTGAATCCGTATTTCCTCCAATCTCCATCGACCTTGGTTGGTGGAAGCATGACTGGCCAGCTAGCCAATGACGCGATGATGCGAAGCATCGCTCTCCAACGATGTTGTTTCGATGGTAGCGTGACTTGATGGCTATGAACCTGCGACCCTTAGCCTGGGAAGTAGTTCCGCCGCATCGAGCAAGCTAGTTGGGGCGGCGGAAACCTTCGGATTCGTTGATTGCCAGCGATCTATTTTCTACATAGTTATGGCGATGCGTGGAGCTAAGAAGTGGGAGCCAATAAGTGGGTGGCCAGTCCCCCAAGCGGTTCCGCCCGTTTGGGTAGGAGCACCGTTTGGGTAGTGGGTGGCACCTTACAACAGGGTGGCACCTTGCAACAAATTGCACAGTTCGAATTATGGCAGTCGACCCAGGAACGCAGCAGCCCACCGCACGAAGCTACTTGAATGGATCTTCCTCCTTGGTTTCGGAGATTTTCAGCGACAATTCCTTCGGTAGAATCTTATTCACCTCCGAAATGTCTTTTTTCTTCATCGCATAGGACAATCGAGTCAGGGCGTCGAGTTTGCTTCTAAGGGCATTCAGTCTTCTTTCGGCAAACCTGTATCTATCCTCAACTTGGGTGGAAAGCAGAGTGCGAAGCTGGTTCATCGCTTTGGCCTTTTCCTTGCCTTGAAGCGAATTGGTTTTTTCAATTTGTGATTTCAATTCGGCAGGGATGAGTTCCGGGAGTCCTTCGACAATTTGCGATTCCATCTTGGTTGACTCAGGGCCCCAGAAGCCCAAGGATTTTGTATCGAGGCTCAGGAGTGCTTCGAAAAGTTGTGGAAAGGAAACGACTTTCCCACCAACGTACATTCCGACCGGCTCACCTTGTTCGTCTACGACGGGCGATCCCTCCAGAGCGGAAGATGGACGACTTGCATCAATATCGGCGATGGCTTGCCAGCCATCTTCCACCATGACAGATTGCTTTCGAGTTAAATCCACGCGAGTCGGAATTGGAATCGATTGGAAGTCACCCGGCAAACTAACAAAGGCCACGCCTAGATCCGTGTTCACTTGAACGGCCAGTGGACCATGGATCGCGGCATATTCTCGCCGCTCATTGGGATTTCCTCCTATTCCTCCACCTCCCATTCCTGGACCTCCCGTTATGCTTGGCGGTGCGATGGAATTTTGATTTGCACTCTGTGCCTCCTGGAAAGTCCTATACCGCTGAACTGAGGCGAGACCATAGCAGTCGCGACCTCCGGTTCCACCCATGCCTCCACCCATGCCTCCTCCACCCATGCCACCTATACCCATGCCACCTATACCTCGCATAGCGCTGAAACTATACGCCAGAGTCCCCATCTGGCTGGTACGAACGGCCTTTGGCGTGTCTAATTCCACGCTGGCTGCCGTTTTGGTAGTGATCTTCAGGACTTCGTTCTCAACCAAGTAGGTTAGTTTTAACGGGTCCAAAATTAGATTGAGTGCGGAGCGAAAAGCTACTTGGGGTAGCTCCAAAGTAATCGGCTCGTCGGGCGTTATCCCCTCGATTTCGAGCGCCCGTTCGTCGATTACGATCGGAATTTGGTGTGTTTCCATAAAGAAACGCATTACCCCTGTTATCGGCGTGCCGTTAAATGACACTTCGCCTCGCTCATTCAAAGCTCGGTGGATCCGGCGTTCCAACACTTGTTCATGATCTGGGAAATCGATGCCACTGTTTCCGGCTGCTTGTCTTGATGTGATCTTCAGGACTTCATTCTGAATCACATATGTCAGCTTTAATGGTTCCAAAATTAGATTGAGAGCGGAGCGAAAAGCTACTTGGGGAAGCTCCAAAGTAATCGGCTCGTCGGGCGTTATCCCCTCGATTTCGAGCGCTTTTTCATCGAATACAATCGGAATTGTGTGAGAGTTTCTGAAGAACTTCATTACCCCGGAGAGTGGAGTTCCGTTAAAGGCCACCTCGCCTCGCTCATTCAATGCTAGAAATATCTTGCGTTCGGATTCTAATGCAAAATCCTTTGGACTATTGACCGTTGGCAGGTCAGCAACTTGCGCATCGAAGGCATCTAGTCGTTCTCGGCTTCTTTTGTCGCTGCCGATCTTTGCGGCCAAAAGCAAGCTGCTAGGGATGGACAGTTTGGCTTTCGCCTTTGGTTCATTCCCTTCCAAGACCTCGATGGGCTGGGTCATGCTTAGCGGCATCGCCAAAATGCGTTGTCCCTGCGGCGTTGCAATGACACAGCCGATCCCACTCTTGCTTTGAAACTCAACTCCGTTGTGCTTGAACTTGGTGGATAACAGAAGGCAGCGATCTCGGAACGCCAGCGCTGCTTTTTCCTCACCCGTCACGGGGGTACTCGCGCTACCAGGCAAGTTAATCCCCTTTTGCCCGAACGCCGAATGTTGCGTCAATAGACTCGCGACAATGAACAATGTAGTTGGATGAAACAGAACACATACGCAAGAAAAGCGTTTCATGATTTCCCTTTGGAGTTAAATTCGCGAAGCCATTGCTCGATTTGTTGCTCAAAATCCTTGATGCCATCCAGAAATTCGCGTTCGATCGATTCGCTCGCGTTTTCCCCGTCACCAGCCGGAACTTCTAAGGACGATTGCGCGGACGAGTCTGAAATCGCCTGCTTCAACTCTTCGTCCATGGATGCGATCTGCCGGTCCATCAAATCGAATTGCTGAAACAGTTGAACATCCGACTGCGTCGCACTGGAAATCTGTTTTGTGGGTGTCTGTTCTCTTGCTCCGGTGACGGCTTGCTGAGGCTGCGGGTTGATTGGGCTCTCAAGAATTCGAGGCAGCCAAATGGTTGCGCCAGCCCAGCCTCCGAGCAAACACAAAACAAAGATGCCGAACACCTTCGTACGTTGGCTCATTCGCTTCGGTGTATCATTGCGTTTCGTCAGGGCCGCGGGCAACGGACATGCAATCGGGTCCTGGAGATGCCTGAGTGCCGCTTCCAAGAGCTCGGCTGTTTTAGCCGCTGAAACGAATCGGTCGTCTGGCAGCTTACTTAAAAGTCGTTCCGCGAAGGCGGATAACCAAAGCGGGACTCGCGGGTTGCAAGTGAGAATAGGGCGAGGCGAGTCTTGCGAAATGCGGTTCAATACCGCCATGGGTGATGCGGCTCGGAAGGGGGGGTGGCCGGTCAACATCGTGTATAGAACACTTCCTAAACTAAATAAATCCGAACGAGCGTCGATCGATTCGCCGCGGGCTTGTTCTGGCGACATGTAGTCTGGCGTGCCCGCCAGAAATCCGCTTCGAGTCAGACTTGCATCGTCCGCTGCGCGGGCTAGCCCGAAGTCCGCAATGTAAGCCCTTTGAACATTGCGTTCTAACAAGATATTGCTCGGCTTGATATCGCGATGCACTAAGCCTTGAGCATGGGCAGCGGCAAGCCCCATCGCAACTTGATATGCGATCCTAACCGCCACCAATACGTCTAGGGCTCCTTCGGCGTCGATTGTCGCTTGAAGCGTCTGGCCTGGTACATAGGTCATGACTAGATAAGGTGGATCGTGCTCCGCCGCGACCGAGTGGATTGGAACGACGTGAGGATCCACAATCGAGGCGGCCGCTTGAGCTTCACGGGCAAAGCGTTGTCTTGCAACTCCAACCAGGGCCAAATGAGGCGCGAGCACCTTGATGGCGACAAAGCGATTGAGCTCATGGTCATAGCCTTTCAGAACAAGACTCATTCCACCCATGCCGATCGGTTCCAAGATTTCGAACTCGCCCAATCGACCTAACATGGCGGGGTTGTCGGACTTGTCGACAACCTGCCTCGCAAACTTTTCGAGCGACGCTTGGTCGATCGCATTGGATGGCGTTGGCCTTTGCAGCACTTCCTGCGAGGAGGAGAGCTCATGATCCCATACGTCCTCGCTCAGGATTTTGGACCAGGCCAGTGCCGGTGGCTGCTCCTCGATCCTAGAACGGCAGTGCTCGCACTGCTCTAAGTGCTGCGACCATCTTTCGGGTTCTTTTTCCGAGTCGGGATTCAACAGCCACTTTCTCAGATCGGCGGGCAAGCAGTCTTCGTTGGTTTTCATTCAAGCTCTTCCTTGGCTTCCATTTGTTCTACTTGTTCTCGGAGCCGCGCGATCACTCGCGAGCGAGCAATGTAAACCGCACCGGACGACAAACCGAGCATTTTGCCAACTTCGGCTGGAGCCATCCCCTCGACACTTGAAAGCCAGAACGCTTGCCACGTCACGTGCGTAAAGAGCGGTCTCACTTGCACGGCAGCGACTCGAAAACAATGTCGATAGTGTTGGATTTCCAGATCGTGCCGTAACTCTTCTTGTTGCTGCTCGTCGGCCAATTCCTCGAACTCACGGCCCTCGTGTGCCTTGGCGTTGCGAGCGCTGGCGATTGGGTTTTGTCGGGCAGCCCAAGCTTTCCAGCACAGGTTGGAAATGATTCGATTCAGCCAGCGCCGGAACGAGGCCGGCTTTCCATCGTTTTCAAATTGGGGTAGATACCGAACCAGAGCGACCAAGACTTGTTGAGTCACTTCCATAGCATCGGCATGTTGGAGTCGTCGGCATCGGAGGGTCCGATAGATGGGAGCTTGGTATAGCGAGACGAGCTCCGACCATCCCTGCGAATCCTTCGGATTTTGGGTGATTTTGCAGAGCAAGCTGATTCGCGTTTCGGGGAGCTTTCCCATTTTGATTTCGAAGTCAGACGTAAATTGAAAAAAGCATGAAGTATCCCAACCCGAAGCGAAAGCAAGGGACAAATTCGCAAGTCCCTCACTAACGTTGCGAGTTATGATTGGACGTCCTAACATCGCCGCTCGCGTTGAAGCAACTAAAGTATCTAAGTCGACGTCGAAGAAAAACCTTTCAAAGATTTCAAAGAAAACTGACGGCCAATGCCACGAGAACTTTTTCTGTCTTCAATGTTACCGTCAAACCGATGCGACAAAAGCACATGATCGTGGATCGACCATTAGCCAGGGGACGATTTCTTTCGCACAATCGTATACCAGGCAAACAAATCGTCTTCTAGGTTCATTCCGCCTTTGGTATCCCATTGGAGAGCCTTCGCCAGTCGCCTTGCTTCAACGTCATCCTTGACATCGAAATGCAAAACCTCGAATCCAGCGCTTTGGAAATCTTCTTTGGAAAAGGGAGATTCCCCCTCCGACCAAGGAACGTACGGCTTGTCTCTTGGTGCTTTGGCTGGGCAAAAGTTGTAGATCACGAATAAGCCATTCGGTTTCAAAATTCCGGCGACGCTTGAAAGGAACAGACGATCATCCACGCCCAAATCAATCACCATACGCGAATCTGGAACTTCTCGAGTAGGGTGAATGTAGCCGAGCTTGAGCACGTTTTTTGATAGGACCAGATCGTAGTCCTTTCCTACCTTGGACAAAAGGTCTTGCTCTTTAGGAAAGCGTCCATGGAAGAGTTGTCGTCTATCGCCGTTCGATCGGAGCTTTTCTAGGATAGTCAAGTTCATTATTTTTCCTTTTTTTATACCTTCCTCGCGTACCGCCAGACATCGTTTTTCAAACCGTTTTTGAAAACCGTCTGCGGCCAATGGGTTGTCGTCTTTTTGGTGATTCGC
>JANMHA010000271.1:0-2557 GCA_031374925.1 Pirellula sp.
ACCATATTTATCCCTTCGTAAAAGTCGTTGTGTGAATTTAAGTAGTTGTTCAAAACGGCGTTGGCGGTGAAATGCCAAAGCCAAAGCGGCAGCCGCAACGAGCGAGCTGCACAGAAGTAAAACGGTGAACATGATCAACCCATAGAGTGGAGGGTGACACGAGAAAAGGTGAAAACGCTTTGTGAGCATATAGATGCTCAGCTAGCCAATTACTGTCCGGACCTGCCAACGGTCCGAAGAAGGATGGAGGTGAGGTGCATTTCGGAACAGTCTAGTATTGACTGCATGGTTGGATTCAAGATCCACGACGATGTACCTGACGTTTTCGGGCATAAGTCGCTGAAACAGCCTGTGGATGTCGGCGTCAGAAACCTCGACCAAGCAATCAGGGCGAGTTTGGTCCGTTGCTTTGATACAATCCAAACCAACGGTTTCCATGGCCCAATAAGCCAACGCCTCACGCAATAGGACAAGATCTTGTGGAGTAAGCACTGCATGGCCCCCTAAGTTAATGGAATGGGGAGCCAGTCAGTTGGCGGACGGTCCACCGCGACTGACGCGGCGTCTGACGGATCCATTTACACTATTGTCGGAAGAGGGTATTGCCGAATATATCCCGCCAGCCTCTGCATCCAGGCATCGACCCGCCGCCCACTGCCTTAGCCGCTGGACAGACTCCGCCGACGTAACCGCCACCGGTACAACATTCTGCGCCGCTTGGCTAAGTGGTACGTCCAGCAAAGCTGACAATCGACAGCAGGAACGAATCTCGGCTCCAGTCCATTGGTCGTCTGCTGGCAGTTTCTCGTCGCCAGATATGCCGAACCGCGTCCGATACATGCTCCAAATAGCATCCTTCTGCACTCGGCTGGGCAAATCCACAAAGAACACTCCGTCAAATCGCTCGGCACGCGAGAACTCAGGTGGAAGCCTTGAAACGTCGTTGGCCGTACAAACCACAAATACATCCGAGGTATGGTCATTGAGCCAGGTCAGCAACGAACCAAACATGCGGGATGTTACTCCGCTATCGCCGCTGCCACCTGACGCTCCCGCAAAAGCCTTTTCGATTTCGTCGATCATGACGACACAGGGTGCCATAGAATCGATGATCCGCAACGCTTCTCGGGTCCGCTCTTCACTTTGGCCGACGAGCGAGCCCATCAGGCTACCGACGTCCAGTGTCAGCACCGGTCGCCCCACTTCCTTGCCCAGCGATTTGCAGAACTCGGATTTGCCGCAACCTGGCGGCGACAAGAGCAAGACGCCACGTGGCTTTGCAAGCGTAGCAGCGTTACCAGCACGCAGCAGTGCCCGTTTAGTAAATGCCTTTAACGCCGTCAAACCACCCAGCGAGCTGAAATCACTCTCAGATCGACAGAGGTTTAGCAAGCCAGACTTTTTAAGAGCCTGGGTTTTGAGTTCCCAAATTGCATCCGGCTGTACCGCACCATGCCGAATCAACGACAAGGAGAAGGCGTTTTCGGCCTCGTAGCGAGTAAGGCCAACTGCGGCATCGAGCACCGATTCCAGCATATTGCCAGTCGGCATTTCATCACCGTCGGTTGCAATCCCAGCCAAGAGCTCGCGAAGTTCGTCCCGAGTCGGTGGTTCATGGTCGACGACTACGAACAGCCGTTCGAGTTCGGGCGGCAACTGCACGACGGGCGACAGGATTACCACAAATTTGCGGTGGACCTTGCCTTGTGTGATGGCTTTGGCGACTTCCGCAACGATTTCGCCTGATCCGATGAAGCGATGATAGCTCCGCAGGACCAGTATCGTAGGAATATCGTCATTGGTTATGGCCGACAGTGCTTTGACGGCACCAATCGGGTCAATTGCGTCCGATGCGGTGGGCTGGTCGCCGTTGGACTTTAGTCCTTGTGCGATATCCCACGTCATCAGCGACCAGTTTTCAGAACGGCAAAGCTGAGTCAATTCAGCGATGGCGTCATCTGGTTCGTAGGATTTTATCCATACGCCAGTAAAGCAAGCTCGTATGAGCTCGCTCATTCGTTGTCCAAGTGCGGACATAGTATCTCCCTTGGTATGAGTAAAGTGAACAAAAAGAATGGTCTCAGAACAGATATTGCGTACCGTAACGCACAAGACTTACTGCTTGGCGTTTTGCTCAAGCTCAGATCGAGCTTGTTGATAGAACTCGCTTTTCAGCGTTTCGGAGTCGCGTGCACCGAGAGCAAGCTCAAGGCTACGCGTAGCCGCTTGGCAATCGTTGCCAGAGAAGCCTTTGGTCTCCACCTTGGTTTCACCTTTGGCCGAGACTGTAATTTCGATTGTTTTCACAGTGGCTCCTTTAGGCGACTTGGACACAAACGCGGATACTGCCATCGGCCAGCAAGTGCTCGGTGGCTGAGTGACCAGCCTTGCGAGCTTCCAGCTTGGCTTTCTCGAAAGCATCAGAATGCACATGAAAAAACATCTATGGACTCCTTTTGTGAAATGCCCACAATTGGGGCGTTTGAGTTAATGAAACTGTCGCGATGGCTCGCGCAGCAAACTTCGTTGTGCTCTGGAGGACAATTATGCGAAGCAA
>JANMHA010000277.1:0-2079 GCA_031374925.1 Pirellula sp.
GTCGACTTTCGGGGGTGCTTCACCTCCTGTAGCATAAGGCGCAGCGGTCCGAGCCCATGACCTCTGAGTTATTGGCGCAATCCAAGCAAACGCATCCCGTCGTGATCCGCCGCATTTTGGCGGGACTTCGCACCGCCGGTATCGTTGCGTCCACCAAAGGCCATGGCGGTGGGTGGGTCCTTGCGCGTGAGCTTTCGCAAATCACGCTACGTGACATCTATGAAGCCCTCGGTTCGCCAGCGCTGCTCGCCGTGGAAAACAGGACCGAGTCGCCAGGTTGCCTCGTTGAAGCCTCAGTGAACGCACAGTTGAGCACGGCATTTCATAACGCAGAACAACTCCTGCTGACGCAGTTCTCAAATAGTCACCCGCCGTCGTTTGTCGGCAGTGCCGCTCTCACTCAGTCTGGATATACTTGGCCAATCGAGCGGGAGCAGGCTGCATAATTGCAGCGCAAGGGGGCTTTATGTTGAAAGGTTGAGCCGCTTGCAAAATTCTGGAAGCTTTGGGTTGATCGGACGGTGCTGCGTGCTGGGCGGGCAGCGCAGCGACGGGTGGTTGTCGATCGGATCGGCATGGCTCGCAGCTTCGCCTTGGACAGCAACTGTTGCAAGCTCTGCTGTACCGCACTTACGGCGCTTAGACCATGAGGCGCAGGATCTGTTCGACGGTCAACGCGAGCACGCCGAACATCAGATGACACGCCACCTTCGCGTGGCCACGGACGCGGACGTGGCGGCCACCATAGGTGTCCTTGAGCGCGCTGTTGACGCGCTCTGCGGTAGAGCGCCCGGCTCGACGTACGTCCTCTGCCAGCCGATAATTCGCGCGTCGCCGCGCCGCCCCTTCCATCACCATCGCCGCCTTTCCGGCGGTGTTTCTGGGATGTTTGGCAATCAGCGGCACGTGCCCGAGTGCAAGGCTGTGCGCCCAGATCTCGGGCGCGTCATAGGCGCTGTCCATCAGATCGTAGAGGCTCGACGCGCGGGTGGCCGTCAGCGTCGCCAGGGGGATTGCCGCCTGGCTGTCGTGCAGCGAGGCCGAGGTCAGAAGGCAGGAGATCGGGATGTCGCCGTCGGCGACATCCATGTGCAGTTTGTAGCCGATCCAACTCGTCATGTGCCCCTTGGCGTTGAGCTTGGCGCCGGTGGTGCAGCGCGTGGGCAGATCGGCCAGCATCTGTGCCAGGCTCATGGCGCCCTGCCGTTCGAGCCGGCGCGTCACCTTCGGACGCCCGCTCTCGAAGCCCTTCTTCGGTCGGCCACGCCCCCGCTTCACTGTCGCTGCCGGCTTGGCTTCCTGCAACGGCTTCTCGCGGGCCTCGATCGCGGTCGCGTCACGCGAGATGTGGCCGACGAGGCGATCCGCATGGGTGTTCTTGATCAGCGCTTCATGCACGCGGGTCGGCAGCCCGCTCCTGGCGAACTCGGCAAAGGCGCGCGAGAACGTCGCCTCGCTCGGCACTTGGGACAAACGCTCCCAGCCACACAGCCGGCGCAGCGTCCGG
The DNA here is from genome assembly GCA_031374925.1 of Pirellula sp. Taxonomy (GTDB): domain Bacteria; phylum Planctomycetota; class Planctomycetia; order Pirellulales; family Pirellulaceae; genus JBKCUI01. The sequence goes on from JANMHA010000277.1 coordinate 1,508, forward strand.
TCCACGGCCAGCCGCTCGATCAGCCCCGAAGTCGTCGATAGTCCAAACACCACCTTGGCTACGAACGCCCGCGCAATCGCCCGGCGATCATCGCGCGGGCGCCCCACGCCACAGCGCCATTCGCCAACGAAAGTTTCCGGCCGCGCCACCTCCAGCACGATGACGAGGCGCCTATGCGTCTCGGTGAGCGGGCCGACCTCCTCGTGCAACAGCGGAAAAAGAAACCCTTGAATGTGATCCCAGGTGCCCTTTAGAGATTCGGCAAGAGGCATGTCCGCGTCCTGATTCGGTCGGTGGTTCGTCGCGGAAACACCTTGCCAGAAACAGGCCGCGGACGCCTCGATTTCCACTTCTCGGGACGAGAAATCCGCACGGCGCTGCAGTTTTGCAAGCGGCTCTACTGTCCCCGATTTCCGATTTCCTCCGATTTCCGATTTCCGATTTCCGCGGGTCGTCAGTTTTTTGGTGGCCTTCCAGCAGCATGCAACTCGTTGTAAATTTTGATCCCAAGCTCAGTTAATTTTATCTCATAGTGAGTTCCCGCTGTTATTTCGGGTTGCCACGAAATTGGG
>JANMHA010000281.1:0-9460 GCA_031374925.1 Pirellula sp.
CGATCTGGAATCGACCGGATAAATTGAAGATCTTGGTGGCATGTCGTGGTTGATCGGTTGGCCACGTTAAAAGCCGATTACAAAAAGTAACTGCTGAGGAAAACCTCGCACTAGCAGCCTAATATTGGCAGCTCAGGTACCGGATGCCCGTCGGAGGCGTCTGAATACCTGTCGCAATTCCGAATCGCATTGTGCCGTGCCTCGCACGTACAGTGTTAAAAAGGCTCGAGGCTGGCGCAACGCACCGCGGTCGACGACGAACGCGTTGGGCGAGACAAACAACAGTTGGCTAAACATGTAGAGGCCGGATCGGAAGTATCGCGGGACGGGGGTTCAATTCCCCCCGCCTCCATCCTGAAACCTCGGAAAAATCAAGGGAATCTTCGATTTCCCCAATGTTTTCCGAGGTTTTTTCGATTAGGTGCGGCTCGGTGCGGCTACTTGCTGCGTCGGAAAATGCGTCGGATTTGGGGTCAACTGCGTCGGAAAATGCGTCGGATTTCGGTGGGGTCATTTCCGTTGCCTTGCGGAAGTCCGCGTCTGTCACCAAAAGGTAGTTTCTCTTCGCCACGGCTTCCGTGTTGCCAAGCCACGAACAAACCACGTGGAGGGGGAATTCTCGCTCTAGCTCAGTTTGGCGACTCGCTCGCATAGAATGGAACAACCTGGACCATGGCGAAACGCCCGCCCTTCGAAGGATCTTCAAGAACTGGGTGCGAAGGTTTGCGTTCGCCCAGCCCCCTGGCTGCATTGCCGCCGCTCGATAAGCTGGTTTGTCGACGACGAAGCTTTCCGGTGAAGGATACTTGCCGTCGATAGTCGATTCTTCAAAGAGTTCTTCCAGGATCGTTCGTAGTTCGGGGAACAACGGACAGGATCGAACACCCCTCCCCTCATGGTGTTCAACCTTGGGTTCTGGAATGCTCAATCGACTATTCTCAAAGTCCACATCGCCCCAAGTGATCGACAACGTTTCTGATGGACAGCGAAGCCCGCCGATTCTCGATAGCGCGACGATGGCTTTCCAAGTTGAATTGCACCTTTTTAAAACGGTTTGGATAGTCTCCATCGGAACTTCAACATTGGATTTGAGTGAAGTTCCTTGAGTCTTTATCTTGCCGAAAGGGTTCTTGTCGATTTGCTCCCAATCGCAGGCATCTTGAAAAAACTGCCTTGCAAAGCTTATTCGCTTGTGAATTGTGGTCGAACTCAGTTTTCGAATCGTGCCATCCTGTCGCTTAGTTCGCTGCGCTTGAAGCTTTTGCAAGAAACCTTTCGCATGTCCCGCCGTAACCTCTTGAAGCAATATCCCCTTGGGTAGATGCTTGTTTAAGCTGTTGATTACCTGTTGCCATACAACCCGCGTTGCTGGCTTCTTGGATGCTCCATTTCGCTTCATGAAGTCAACCAAGAACGAAGCAAGCGTTAATGTCGGTTTGCCGGGTTCAGGGACCAGCGGCTCGACAAGTCCAACGGCTTCAAGTTTTGCTCGCAACAACCGGTTGGACTCCGTGATGGAAGCCAACCAGAGGGACGTGTCACGATCAAGGGAACCGGTGATCGTTGACGACAAGAGCGCCTCTACTCGGAACTTGATGGTTTGCGAGTCTCGCTTTGAACACTTGCCAAGTCGGATGGTTTTTCGAGAACCGTCAGTCGCAACAAACTGTATACGAACAGTACCGTTAGGATCGTGGTTGAGTGATGCCATAAAACAACTCCGTTTGGTTGAACCGTAAGGATGAAAAACAGTGGCAACGAGTACGGTACTCGCTTTCGCGTTGCATGCGCTAGCCACGTTCAGGTAAATCATTGTCTTGGTATCAGTCGCATGTCAACGGTCGTTACTGCCGCCCGACTACGCCTTGTGCTGCCTAATTTGTGAGCCTGCCTAAAAAGAGGGCAGGAAAAATAGTTTTGGATTTTGCGAAATTGTTACTCCGCATGGCAACCTGAATGCCCATCGCTGCCCATCCAATGAGACTGCCCATTACCTGACTGGATGTCAGCATGGAACGCCACTGGCCAAGTTCGATGTCGGCCCACGTAGATTCAACGAGGAGAACACGAACCGGATAAGCCAACATGCGTTGCAACTCTCGTTCGAAACGCTCCCGATCGCGGCCAACGCATCCAAGAAGGTCATCAAGAGATTTTCGTTCAATGCAAACATGATGCTCAAGTCCTTTGAGGGAATAGTCCCCTGTTGTAAGTGTTGCTGATTCGGTCCAAAGTGGTGCCAAGTCCAAGGGCAATTGCTCCCGACTGTCGACAATTGCGGTCACTGATCCGGGATCGAGTTTTGCGGGTAGTGCATTTCTCATGGTCGTCCCCTCGTTTTGGTTCTGACTTTGGTTTGCTTCTTGAGTTTTTTTGGAACTGGAATTTTTGAGACGGACAGCGGGACAGACGGACAACCCCCTATAGGGGTTTGTCCTTGTCCCTCTAGTCCCTCACTTTCTGCTCCGTCCGAAACACTAGTGGGACAGTGCGGGACAACCTGCTTTTGTCCTCCTTGTCCCTCTATATCCAATTCAGTCTGGATGACTGCTCCAGGGAGGTGGTAAGCGTCGCAAGTGTTCGTTCCTCGGCGGACGGTTTGCGGGTATTTCACGATTAGTTTTTTGTCCATCAAGTGATAGACAATTGCCTTCGCTGAATCGTCGTTGCAAGGCATGAAAGCTTTGATGTCACCGCGCACCCTCAATTCGTTTGGACTGGACTTGAAGAACTCAAGAGCCTTGTCTAGCTTGGCATTGAACGCTTGCTCTTTGGCGGCTTCCCTTTTGTCCCTGGATGATTCCCGTGTTTGCTGAATTAGCTCGCTGCGAAGCTTGGTCGCAACGTCTATTTCCATGTGTCCGGTGTCGTCAAAGTTCTCAACGACGTCCAAGGCCAATTGGCTGGAATGTCCCTCCGAACCTCCGATAGACAACCAAAGTTCATGGGGCTTTCGGTTTTCCTCTGGTTGGAATTTGGACCTCCGACTAACAAGCATCCACTGGCGAAAGTATTCTGCTTTTCCTGCTCCGCTAATGTCGCTTAACTCTAATGGTTCCCGGTTCCTGGCGTTCTCGCTCGAGCGTTTAACGTGGTCGCAACAGATTGGAGTAGCTCCAGCATCCAAGACGTAGTTGCACAATGCGGCGAGCTGTTGTCCGTTTAGAATCATGCTCGCTTGCTGGTCGTCAAGAGCTTGATAGAGCGGGTCAATCATCACAACTTCCGCTTTTGCCTTGTCGATTTCGTTTTTGAAATACTCCATCACTTCCAAGCTGCTTATTTTCGGAACCCACCAACTGAGCTTTAGGAATTCACTATCTCGTAGTTCGGCAAGGTTAACATCCATTTGTTTTGCAACAGCGAAGATGGTGTTTCGAATCTTCCGTTTGCCAGACTCAGCGGAACAAAAGAGAACCCGTTTTCTCTTGAACACCTCGAATCGTCCAAGAAACTTTTTGCCACTGCATAGACTCAACGCCAACATAATCAGAAGCGTTGTTTTAAGCGTCTTGAATTCGCCAGCCACGACTTTGGATTGATTCTCTATCAACACTTGTTCGATTATGAATTCCTCTTTCAAATCGGCTTCAAACAACTGATTCAAACTCCAAGCGGGTTCTAGTCGATGAAGCTTGGCAATGCTCTCGAGTCGTTCGGATTCTTGTGTGTTTTTGTAGTCGTCAAGGTCAGGTGGGTTATCGTCTACTGTTGCCATTACTTTTGTCCTCCGTAACCAAGTGCCACGGCTGCTTTAGTGGCTTTCTTGCCGTCGCCGTTATTTTGTAAATGCTTGAACGCTTCGAACTTGCTGAGTGTTCTATGGTTGTCGCCAATGGGCGCAATCGCTCCAGCGTTCGACGAGAACACGACGAGAACTTCGGCCTCGTCTCCCCGTGTCCTACGAACCGTCGCAGACGTACCAAACGATTTCCCCGGCCTTGTCCATTCAGTTTCGGAATGTTGCGTCCATCCGACTAACACTTCACTCCAGTCTGCTCGGCGATTGAAGTCATCCCAAGGTGTATCACCATCGTTCTTCGTCGGCGTCGTTTTCGGCTTTGGTAAGAATGACTTAAGCGTTTCCGCTTGGTCAAAGACTCGAGCGGCTTGCCAAAGTGCTTTCCTGTCCTCAGCGCTGATCGTAGGTATCTCAGAAAAAGACGGTCCAGAATGTTGGATGTACAAACCGTCCCGATGAATACCCCAAGGGGAGCCAGCTCCGCAGACGTACCCACCTTGGCCTCTGGATTCGATGAGGGTCTCACGATTTTTGCTCATGGCAATTTTCTGATTGCCACAAACAACTTCGCACCGATAAAAGACGTGGAAACCTAAGCTTGGCGTTTCGACAATTGGCAACCAACATGCGATTGACTCAACGGATTTGTACCACGGTGCGAATAGCTCACCATCGTCGAAGTCTATTACCTCTAGTCCACCCGATACGATGCCGGCAACAAGTCCGATTCCTGCAGGATGAGTAAACCACGATTGCAACTCCGCATCCGATGCAATGCGGTTCTGATACTCTTTCCAAGTCGGTATCTCTGGCCGCTTGGTTCCGTCCAGCTTGATCGGGATTACCGATAGGCCGGCATCCCGATATTCCGATGCCAATGCGAGGATACTCATGATCGGCCTCCAAGCAGCTCGGCCACGGCATCGGCTGGTATGCGGACTGATCGCCCCAGCTTGACCGATCGCAGCTCACCGCGGCTACATAGAGCCCATATGCTACGCTCGCTCATCCCGAGCATCGACGCGACCTCTCGCATGCTGTAGGCGAGTCGAGTGTCGTCGATGGGATCGACTAATTTGATTTTTGATATAGCCATATCCCATATCCATATCGGTTAATGCGAGAATCTTTTGCAATGCCGAATCGATCAACACCACCGCAAAGTGGGCAAGGATGCCCGCCTGGTTCGAGGCAATGAGCAGCGATACCCGCATCGATCAGTATGCCAGCCCACTGCCCACACGCAGCGGCTTTGAGTTCGCGAATCGAGATGGTCATGATCGGCCTCGCTTGCTCTCATTGCGAACGCTGGGGCAACCGTCGGCAATCCACTGCTCAATCACCGCACGCGGCCAGCGAACCAACGAGCCAAGTTTAATCGGCCTTGGCATGCGTCCAGAGTTGGATAGTCGATAAACGTGTCGAGTCGAACATCCAAGATATAGTGTCGCAATGTCATCGACGGATAACAACGCCCGCCCGAGACCGTCAGTGATCGCATCTACTACTTTCGCAGTCATAACCCTTACTCCATAACAAAGACACAAAACGTCAACCGCAATTCATGCGTGACATAAGGGATCATCGGATGACTACAAATAGAAGAAAAGTGTTACCCGAAGCACGGTAACACGTACGGTAACGCTGAGTAACACCTCAGAGATGTGAATTGCCAAGGAGAAAAAATTCCAACGATTATTCTGGTTGTCAAATTGCGTTTACATTAAGTAACACTACTTTGATGAGCCTTTGTTGGACCTTGCATTCTTCACGAACGAATCGACCTTGTACCAGTATCTTTGAGTCTTGTTTTTTGGGTCGACCGATTCGACTTCTGCAATGCATAGCATTCCACGGTAATCAACCGCTCCAATGATTGCTCCATCATTTCGTTTGTAGACCGTCTTACCATTACTACGATTCTTCCGAAGCGTTCCTTCACCTAAACCCGTGATGTTCGAGGCGGATTTAGTATCTTTCCAAGTCTTTCCATCCATTACGAAATCATGTTCGCGATGGAATCCTGCAACATCTTCGACGATTACAACCTTCTTTTTCTCACTCGTCGTGCTCTCGGTCGTTTCGGCTTCAAATACATCATCCCGTACTGTTGGTGTCGGCTTCGCTTCAGCGTCGGCATCGCCGTTCCCGCTCGGGTCGATCAGTGTCGTTGGCGCGGAAACGGGTTGAGACGACTCCGCTGGAGCTAGAGCTTCCTGCATTTCGTCAGCAGTATCAACAGATTCTTCGGCTTGTGGGGCAACAGATTCTTCGGCTTGCGGGGCAACAGATTCTTCGGCTTGTGGGGCAACAGGTCCCTTCCGTTCATACGCATCGACCGCGGCCTGCACCATCCAGTCGATATGCATGTACCGACCATCAATCGAGTCCCGCCACTGTTTTCGGACATGCTCGATAAACGGACCCTCTGGCTCCAGAAAGTCGTATTCTGGCACGAGCAGAGTTGAATGGTTGATGTCACACCAAAACAACGCAACGATAGCAGCAACACTCGCTTCTTTAAAAACTACTGGTTCCCGATCGGCCACGAGCTTGTACTCCGAATCGTCCTTGAGCCCAGCGGCCTCATCTCGGTGAAATTCATAGCAGTGTTCGGCAAAGCCTAACGGGTCAAAATCCGCTGGATCGTCCGAATGGCGAAAGTCTCTGCCTTGAAGCTCTTTCAGCTCCTGATGAAACTTGTCACGTAGGCCTTCATGCTCATTGATTTCCTCGGTGTGAGAGCGGTGCCACAGTTCCCACTGTGTAATCTGCTCCTTCACATACTGCCTAAACGCAGGATTCTTTACATAGGTTCGCAACTGCTTACGTGCGTGAGCGGCGTCGAAATTGTTGTCTGTTTTGGTTGGGTTCTCCGATTTCGATGACGGCAAGACCAAGCCACCATCGCTTTGGGTGTTCCCGTTCGAATTTGCCACAGTCTTCTGATTTATTCTCCGTTGACTAATGATCGCGTGTGCCTCGTCGTTCATTCGTGCTGAGATTGCAGCATCTACCCCATCGTAAAGCGATTGAATGGACGAATTCAGTTCAGTTGTGATCTTTTTGCCTTGAAATACCGGGCGGAACTCCGCTTCCAGCATCTTCGCGGAAACTTCAAAACCAGCCTCATTCAAACAACGGACGGCCTTTTCTACGTGAGTCCGTTTTACCCGATGATTGTTTTTCAAGTATTGAAGGATGTCACGGACTGACCACCGAGCGGCGGAGAGTTTTTCAGCGTCAAACATATCTTGCCTTGCGTTTTTTTGCCCTGCTGAAAAACAAATAAAGCGCGGCACGCCGAACGCAAGGCATTGAGAATCGACTAGCGGTTTCGAACCCGCCGCCGCGCAAAGATTATTCTATCGAGAAGGCCCCGTCCAATCTACGATCCTAGGGTGCACTCTCCCTGGAGCGAGTGCTTTCCGGTCACGTCAGTCCACGTTCGTTGCGAATCCTGTGACTGCGCAAGGACCGCAAACGATCCGACGGTTCCCAAATCGATCGACAGCTTCTGATCGAGGTGTTTACGACGAGCGTTTTCAGGAGAAGTACGGCTACTGGAGGCCAATCGTCGAGTTCGCTGCCACGACTGCAAACATGAGATGTTCGTCGCCTTCTCCTGCAAGCAACGTTGCAAGTGTCCCTCTTGCCACCAGAAGCGGACGTTGCTGACCTCGCTGCATGTTGCCGATTGCGTCTCACGCGCCCGCGCCCGAGGATTCTAATCGAAATCACTGGAAAAGCCCAGATACTCACGTACCCCTACCGCTCGCAGCAAAGCCGTTGAACATTCTATCAATTCGCAGTTGTTTGGGCTAATTGTCAAATAGGGTGTACTTAGTGGCGTACCCCTTAGCAGCAAGGATTCCACCATGTACGCAGTCTATTACCGAGTTTCCACTTCCGGTCAGAACCTCGCTGGTCAACGTACCGAGATTGAGCGCTGGCTGACTGGCAATGGGATCCGTGACGTTCGATGGTTCGAAGACAAAGCCACTGGATCCAATCTGAAACGACCTGCCTTCGAGAAGTTAGAGAAGGCAATCTTCAACGGGGAAGTCAAGACAGTTGTCGTCTATAAGTTGGACCGACTCTCGCGATCATTACACGAGGGAGTAAACGTCCTGGCAAAATGGTGCGAAAAGGGTTTGCGGGTTGTATCGGTGACGCAACAGATCGACTTCAATGGAGCAATGGGAAAGATGTTGGCAGCGGTCTTGTTGGGCGTAGCTGAAATGGAACAGGAAACAAGAAGGGAACGGCAAGCTGCCGGGATAAATGCTGCAAAGAATAGAGGCGTCTACCTTGGGCGCAAGTCTGGAACCGTCAAGGCTTCACCGCAACGGGCTGTTGAACTAAGAGCGAAGGGAAACACTGATGACGAGATTGCCAAGGCGCTGGATGTTTCGCGTCGAACGGTTCAACGCTACCTGCGCGTGAACCAATGATTGCAAACCAGCGAGCAAATAGATTCGTGTACGATGGCGCTATTCACGCCGTGCGAGGCAAATTGGGATTTAGCAAAAAAACAGGAAACTCCATGCGCATCGGTACTTGGAATGTATAAAATCGGCAAATGACGGATGGGCATAGGAATTTAATGCTGGGCCAAAAATGCGACATATGGCTCCTCACCGAGCTGAATCGCAAATGGGTTGATGGCGATGGGAAGATCTTTGATTTCCAATGTCATCTGTCAGCAGGTATACAAGGACGGATAAAGGGCAGCAATCAACTATTGGCTGCGGTACTTAGTCTTCAAGCATTTGATGGGCGGCTCCCTGACCCGCATCCCGCAAGTGCGGCTGCGATCATTAACGGCATTCCATATTGTTCGACGATACTTCCTTGGAGGAGTGCTAAAGAGACTCCTTGGGTTGGTTCAAATCATTCCGAGAGGACCGAAGGCGCAATCAAATCATTATTGAAACAACTGCCAACGTCCGATTTGATTTGGGGCGGAGACTGGAACCACTCACTGATTGGAAGGGAATACGCGGGAAGCATTGGCGGACGCAACCATGTTCTCGACGCTGTAGAGAAGCTGAAGCTCAATGTACCGACGACTGGCCTATCGCACCGCGGCGACTACTGCCACGCGATTGACCATATCGGCGTTCCCATGTCTTGGAAGGTAGAGAGTGCGACGAGAATTCCTGCTGTAGAGCTGTCGGACCACGATGCGTACGTCCTAGAAGTCTAAGGACGAACTAAAAGCCGCTTATTAAGCGGTCAAAAACAATCGATAACGAGATCTCATCTGTTTAATAGAATCGAGGCCATAATGGAAGTATCTGCGAAAATGTATGCACCATCGTTGGGTGCTTTTTTTATGACTTGCGATCTGTCGAAGCCTGAAAATCCAGTTATGTTAGCTGAGTCAGCATGGCGTCCAAAGTTTGTCGGAATCGAGTTTACCGCCGAGGATTGTCAGCAATCAATGGAGGGGTTTAAGATTGTGTGTCTCGCAGCTATGGCAAATCGACTCGGTGTGCAATTAGGAACTTGGGAGGGTAGGTTCAATATTCCCGAGGAAACAGAATAAACAGCCCGAATCTTTTCAAAAATTTCCGTACGTGTTTACCGGGGGTAAACTGATATTTTAATTGACCGACGGTCTGGGTTATGTTGTAGCGATGGAAACAGACTCGCCACAACCGGATTGTACCCGCTGCAAGGAACTTGAGAAACAAGTCGCTGAACTTGCTGCCC
>JANMHA010000305.1:0-51993 GCA_031374925.1 Pirellula sp.
CGTTGAGTGACACGCGTCGCCACTAGCACAAACTTGGTGTGTGTCACCCAATGGTTCGGCTTTTGGAAAGTCGATTTCCGTTTCAGCAACGTGGTTGAAGTAGTTCGTGAAGATGTTCAGCGCGACGTTCGCCACAACTTCAGCGATAGCTCCATCGTCCAAACCCACTGCGCGAACTTGTGCGATGTTCGCATCGGACACATGTCCGCGTTCATCGACAACTTGTCGAGCGAATTGGATCATCGCATCGGTTTTTGGGTCGACCGAAGTTCCACGACGACTATCGAGGATTTGGTCAACGCTCAATCCAGCCATCTTGCCGATGGCCGAGTGAGCCGCTAGGCAGTAATCGCACTCGTTGGTCTGCGCTACCGCCAATGCGATCTGCTCGCGAGACTTTGCCGAGAGAGTACCCTTGCTGAGCGCACCGCTCAACGAAAGATAGCCATCGAGAACAGCGGGTGAATTCGCCATCGCTCGCGTCATGTTGGGAACAAGCCCTAGCTTTCCCTGAACGGCATCGAGTAACTCTTTTGCTTTTCCTGTTGCGGACTCTGGATTGATTTGGTGGATTCGTGACATGATTGTTTCTTTCTCAATACTGGGGTGGTGTGCTATCGAGCCATTCGATCGCTGCGAGACTGGATAGATACATTTGCCGTGCCAATCAGACGGTAAATCCTTAAGTTCTTTACAGGTATGCACTTGCGTTTTTTTTGCATAACCCACAACAGCAACGATATTTCGTGCAAAAACGATTTATCGTTACATTAAAACGGAATGTCGTTATAATAGAACCATGGCAATTGCAACGAATACGAGTGGAATTCTTGGCGATCCAAAGCTACTGCTATTGCAGCTTGCGGAGCTCCATCACCTTTCCGAACTTCTGCATCTGACGGTGAAAAGGCTCTCAGAGGGAACGTCGGTAGCCTTGGCTCGCATTTGGCTCACAAAGCCACCGCTCTTTGGCGATTGCGCTAGATGCAGGCACGCCTTGGAGTGCCCAAACCAGCAACGCTGTCTGCATTTGGTCGCTAGCGCTGGTCAATCCATCGATCCCTCGAATGCACCTTGGGACAAACTTGAAGGGACTTTTAGAAGATTTCCCATTGGCATTCGCAAAGTCGGCGAGATTGCTTTGTCTGGTAAATCACTTGAGGTTGCAAACGTCGCCACCGATTCTTCTTGGGCTGCCGCACCTGATTGGATTCGGAACGAGAAGATCGCTTCTTTCGTTGGGCACCCGCTGATGCATCGCGGAGAAGTCTTGGGGGTAATGGCCTTGTTCTCGCGTGCCAACCCTGGTGCCAGTTGCTTTGAGTGGTTGCGGATGATCGCTGATCATTTAGCGGCAGCCATCGCGAATGCAAGGGCGATGGACGAGATCGATTCGCTCAAGCGACGCCTCGAGCAAGAGAACGAGTACCTGCGAGAAGAGGTACAACAATCCACTTCGTTTGGTGACCTGCTTGGACAGAGCCCAGCACTGCAAGCTGTGGCCCGACAGATTGAACTGGTTGCTCCCACAGACTCTGCGGTGTTGATACTTGGTGAAAGCGGAACGGGCAAAGAAGTCGTCGCGCGTGAAATCCATCGCCACAGCCGACGCTCTGATCGGCCGTTGATCAAAGTCAATTGCGCAGCGATTCCTCGAGAACTGTATGAAAGCGAGTTCTTTGGCCATGCGAAGGGTTCTTTCACTGGCGCATTGCGTGACAGGGTTGGTCGATTTGAACTCGCGGATAAAGGGACACTCTTTCTAGACGAGATCGGCGAGATCCCGCTTGATTTGCAGTCGAAGTTACTGCGCGTGCTCCAAGAAGGCGAGTTAGAACGGATTGGCGAAGAACGAACGCGTCGCATCGACGTACGCATCATCGCTGCAACGAATCGCAGTTTAAAATTAGAAGCCGAGGCGGGACGATTTCGCCAAGACTTGTATTACCGATTGAGCGTATTTCCGATGGAGTTACCGCCGCTTCGCAAACGGATCGAAGACGTGCCGTTGCTTGCCGAGCATTTCCTTTCTCGATATGCCAGGCAAGTCGGACGACCGCGCCCGCGATTGACGTTGGCAAATATTCAGGAATTACAGCGCTACGAGTGGCCTGGAAACGTTCGAGAGCTACAGCATGTTCTAGAGCGAGCTTGCATCATCGCGACAGATGGTCGCTTGAAGTTCGACTTGACCAAGAGTCCATCGAAGCGGGCGGCGGAAAAGGCAATCGAGAGTGTTCCATCAAAGATCTTAACGGAATCCGAAGTACGCGATCTGGAGGCAGACAACATCCGCGCCGCATTAAGGGTCTCGAATGGCAAGATCTACGGCAACGACGGTGCAGCAGCGAAACTCGGTATGAAGCCAACCACACTCAGCTCACGCATCAAGGCGTTCGGAATCCATTGATTTCTGAGTTTCGCTTGTTATGTCTTCCACTTTCCGTGATAGCATAACTCATTAGGGTCCTTTTGGATAATGTAAGACATCATCGATGTCGTTCCATTGAATTCCAATCCTCGACAGGTACTTCCGCAAACGATCGGCATCGTTGGGGGACTGCTTGGCCATTCTCGATACGGAAAACAACTCACGGCCAGCCGCCGAAAGCGACTTGGCAGTCCGACACACTCGAAGCACTTCTGCAAGCTGTACCCGGTCGAAACGGTCTAGCTGGTCGATCGCGCCTTGATCCAGCACCGTTTGCAGGACCGATTCATCGCTATTGCGACCGGGAAGCTCTTTCCATGATTTGCGCAGACGCTGGATTTCTTCGTCGACCATTTCCGTAGTAATACGTCCTGAGGTACAAAGCGTCGACATCCGAGTAATCGCCGCATTCAAATCGCGAAAGTTCGCTTTCCAAGGCGTTGCGATATCGTTAGCAAAGGCCATAAAATGAGCGCGAGCCTCTTTGTTCATTGTCACCTTGCGACCATACTTTGTCGTAAACTGCTGGAGTTCGTAATCGACATTGGGATCGATGTCATCGCGGCGATCAGCCAGTCCAGGCAATTGAAATGTCCACAAGTTGATTCGAGCCAGCAAGTCATCTCGAAATCGACCTCGTTCACAATCGACCATCAAATCCCGGTTCGTGCCAGCGATCAACTGGAAATCGCTGCTGATCGATGAATCCGATCCAACCGGCAGAAAGCTCTTTTCTTCGATCGCTCGAAGCAGCATCGCTTGCTCATCGAGCCCAAGCTCTCCAATTTCATCGAGAAATAGAAGACCTCTATCGGCTGTTTTCAACAACCCTGATCTTGCGCTGTTCGCACCTGTATAGGCACCTTTTATATGACCAAAAAGTGTCGACATGGCTGAATCGCCGCGTATCGTCGCGCAGTTCACCTCGACGATCGGTCCACTTACGTGTTGTCGCTGACGCTTTAGTTCGTAGATCCGCTTTGCCAACTGCGACTTCCCCGCGCCAGTAGGACCAACCAAAAGGATCGGAGCGTGCGTTGCTAAGCTGACTTGCTCAATCCGATCAATTAACGAGTTGAACTGGACGTTTCGGGTCGCGATGCCCGACTTGAGAAACGAACTCGCCTCTTGATGCTCTTGCTGGAATCGACTAGCGAGCGCGTCATACCGAGACAAGTCCAGATCGATCGTTCGGCAATAACCGGTCGAATCTTGCCCCTTTCGCTTCGGCGGTGACGACTGAAGCAAAACACCAGGCAAGTGTCTCGACTCGGTCAACAAGAACAGGCATATCTGGGCGACGTGCGTGCCGGTGGTAATATGAATCCGATAGTCGTACGCATCGGTATCAAATTCGTACTGCCTCGAAAATTGATGCAGCGACGCGTAAACTTCCTCGAAATCCCAAGGATCGCGGATAGTCATATGATGCGGTACAAGCTGTGTCTCCGGAGAGACCGTCTGGATGTCCGCTTGAATCTCCGCAAGCAGAGAATCCGTTTTGTCAAAGTGCAACAAATCGAACCGGTCAACGACGAGGTCCTGCTGCTGACAAATCGCTACCGATGGCCTCCAGGCACTCCAGCGGTCTCCTCGCACACGTGACTGGTCGAGCGTCGTTCCAAGCATGCCAATCACGACCGATTTTTTATTCATATCCAAAATTATAAAGACATATACCAAGGAATCAAAGAATGACTGAGCGAAAATTCAGGCTAAATCCCATTGAAACCCGTAAGTCTATTCAAGACAATGCTTTATGATCGCAATATATGTTTCGGCACGCAAAATGCAAGTATAAACGTGCAACGACGCCTGGTTCGGCATCCCGCCCAAAGGCAATGATCCTCAGAAAGAAAGTAGCTTTGACCATGACTGCAATGCCTATCGGAACGATTCAAGATCAAGAACAGGCGACCATCGCTCGATTTCCAAAGTACACAATGATTCCGACGGGCGCAGCGACCGCGATTCTCCCAACCGCGACAACGGCTCCGATTACGGTGATCGGAACGGAAGCGATCCGAAACACCTTTGACGAGGTCTGCCTGAAGCAAGCGGTCAATTCGCGTCAAGCACCTGGAGTGAGCCACTTGGTGTTGAACCCAGACGCTCACTGTGGTTTCGGAGCACCCGTTGGATCGGTCCTTGTTTCTCCGACGCATATTTACCCTGGACCGGTTGGAGTCGATATCAAGTGCTCGATGAGCTTGCTGCAACTGGATATCCCAGAGGACGCCATCACGTCGAAAGAGATTCGACGCGCCTTGATCCATGCGATCTGCGACCGAACGCCGACTGGAACTGGGCGAGGACAGCGAAGCGTCAAGAAGGGGCGAGCCGTTGACAAGAAACTCGGTGAACAAGTGGTGATCGAGGGAGCGAGCGAAGACGTTTGTAATCAGTTAGGAATTCCCATCGAGTGGACCGAACGCTGTGAAGACGCGTTTCACGTCGGTCATGATCGGACTCGCGACGCATTGGCCAATCGGCTTGAAGTTCAACTGAAGACTCATGAAATGCAAAACTTCGCCAACAAGATGACGCAGCTTGGATCGTATGGTGGTGGAAACCATTTTGGTGAATGCGAAGTCGTTCAGATCGATAACAATGACCGAGCTCGGTCGGTCGCTGAGACGTTTGGTCTGATCGATCGGAAGGTTGCTTTCTTGTCGCACTGCGGATCGCGGGGATTCGGACACAATCTAGCGTCGGCACAGTTCAAGTCGTTACAGCGCATGTTCTCCAATTGGAACATTCCATTACCGGGAGGTGATCGCGATATGGTTTACGCTCCGTTAGGAACGTCGGAAGCCGATGCCTATTTGGACGACATGGCGCTTGGGGCAAATTTTGCAACCGTGAACCATCTGTTAATTAACGCTCTCGTATTAGAAGCCTTTCAAGAAGTCTTGCCGGGAGCGAGCGGAAAGTTGGTTTACTTTATCAGCCATAATATCGCTCGTCCGGAAGTGATTGAAAGCCAGCGTGTATGGGTCCACCGAAAGGGAGCGACACGCGCGTTCCCAGCCGGACACCATGCCCTGCGAAAT
Source organism: Pirellula sp. (assembly GCA_031374925.1). Taxonomy (GTDB): domain Bacteria; phylum Planctomycetota; class Planctomycetia; order Pirellulales; family Pirellulaceae; genus JBKCUI01. The sequence continues at coordinate 5,485 of JANMHA010000305.1, forward strand.
ACGCCGTTCGCTGAAACCGGTCATCCGATTTTGTTGCCTGGAAATCCGCGAGACGGGTCCGCTGTCATGGTTGCTGACGCAGGAGCCGAGAAATCGTGCTTCAGCGTCAACCATGGAGCTGGACGCATGATGGGTCGAAAGAGCGCGATTCGGACACTTGACCAAACGAAGATCGATGAGGAACTTGATTCGCTTGATATCCTAAGCAATTGTCGGCAGTATCCTAAGGATGAAGCCCCTGATGCGTATAAGGATTTCAATGAAGTTTTAAGTTCGGTAAAGCTGGCTGGTTTGGCCAGCGAGGTCGCTCGTTTGAAAGCTCGCTTTGTGATCAAGGATGGAAGCGCAGCAGACGATTGAAGCATGAACGCGGCTCTCGAAAACATTGATTGCTCATGGAACTGAGACTCCGTTCGCAGACAAACTCACTAGCAGGTTTCCCCGCGAACGGCGTCGCGGGGAAACTGGTGCTTTTGTTCGCTAGTCCTATGCGATTGCATCGAATGCAATAGACTACTCGAATATCTCTTACAGTATGGAAGCCCGCAGAAATGATTGAGATTGATGGCTCGCTTGGCGAAGGCGGTGGACAGGTAATCCGTTCATCCTTGGCATTGGCTGCTTTGCGTGGTACGCCTGTGCGCATCGTCAATATTCGCGCAGGTCGGAAACAACCTGGATTGAAACGCCAGCATCTGACGGCGGTCCAAGCGATCGCGACCATCTGCGAGGCAAACGTAACGGGTGCCGATCTGGGATCGAGCCAACTAACGTTCGAACCGAAATCGATCCGCGCTGGTGAATACAAATTTCAGATTGGAACCGCAGGAAGCACTACGCTGGTGGCGCAGACGATACTCCCTGCTTTGATGTCCGCAGATAGGCCGTCGAGGGTCGTTATTGAAGGTGGCACGCATAACCCATGGTGCCCTCCCTTCGAATTTTTCTCGAAAACGTTTCTACCCCAAGTCGCGAAGATCGGACCTCAGATCACCGCCACTTTGGAGGCGTATGGTTTTTTTCCGGCTGGCGGTGGTCGAATACAACTCTCGATTGAGCCTTGCCAACAATGGAAAGGGATGGAGCTGATGGAGCTGGGGGATAAACCGGTGCCTCGAGTAACGGCGATTGTTTCGAACTTGCCACGCGAAATCGCAGAACGGGAATGCAAGACCATCGAGCGACTATCGAATTGGCCCTCGGATGCTTTCCAAGTCATCGAAGTTGAGCGACCTATCGGTCCTGGAAATGTCGTGATGATTGAACTTGTCTCCAAGCATGTCACCGAAGTCGTCATTTCGATCGGTAGCCCAAGCGTTCCCGCCGAGCGAGTTGCAAAGCAAGCGTTGAAGGCGGCTCGTTCGCATTTGAAATGTGCTGTCCCGGTCGGAGAATACTTGGCTGACCAGCTCATCCTTCCGATGGCAATCGCCGCTTCGCAAGGTCAGAAATCCTCGTTTCGAACCGTCCGTCTATCGTCCCATTGCACGACCCATATCGAGATTGTCAAGAAGCTTCTCGATATCGATATCTCGGTCACACAAGAGCAGAAAGGGGATGTGCTTGTAGAGCTCGAGCAATTCTAGCTTCGTGCTGGAACCCTGGCTTGCAGGCATTAACACAAGGACTTCGCAAGTTCGCTGTGGTTAGGACTGGCGAGAATTCGCGACTCGCGAATTCTCGCGAATTGATGTTGTGGATTTATATAAGCCACGGATCTTCACGAATTTGCACGGATGGGCTTCCTGAAGCCTGAGTCGATCGGCTGAATCCTGCCGTGCGCAGTTTCTGCATTTCGTCGGGGCGATACCAGATCCGAAGGAATTCTAACAGCATCTGCAGCAGCCGCTCCTGATAGTACGGTGTCAGATCGTCCGCCATTTTTTGAAACGGTGCCACCAGTTGGTCGCCGATTTCGAGCCTTCATTCCGCTGAATACTCTGCACCATCCACGGCAATTCGTCCCAGAAGAAGACCAGACGTTTAGGGCGTGGCGATGCCATCCAATCTTCGATTGCTGCTTAATGTTCGATTAGTTCCGCGAACTCAGGTAACTCGAACAATGAAATGAAATCAGCATCTACTTTCAAGGAGTCGCGGTCTGCGCCGTTCTGGCAAGCTTTCTTTAGGAGCACGAAAATATTTCGCTCGTGTATTGGGTTATTGAACTTCACCAGTTCTCTTGCGGCTTCAATACATGTAAGAGCTGGCTCTGGCAATAGAATGATTTCACTGATCACGGAATCAGCATCTTGATATCTCTCCATTCGATTGTAAATATCCACAAGCTTTATTGAAGTGCCAATCAAATCGTTCCGAAATTCTTTGACACTGGAATTGGCCTGACAAAGTATTAGTTGATTCATTCTCGCTAATATCAAAGTAGATATTCCTTCCTCGGTCAGCCCTTGCAATTCGCCAAGTTGGAGATACAAATTGATAAGCAACAAGCGATAGTCATTGACGGCTGGATTGGCTTCCACATGTGGTACTAATAACGCGATTCCAGACGAACAAAGTCTTCTTGCTTCATCCATGTTGCCAAGAGCATAAGCCGTAACGCCTTCGAGGGCATCGATCTTGGCTAACCGACGAGCTAGCAGGTGCGTAGGCTGCGCCGACGGCTCACAACATGACCAAAGCAAAGTGCGCGCTTCTTGATACAGAACGGATTGATCCGCGACTTCCGAAACCAAAGCCAGATTCGTCAGCGTAACCGCGAGCTTGTTTCGAATATCGTGAGAATCATTCTCAATCAACAAGTTTCGAAAAATCGGCAGCGATTCTCGGTAATACCCACGTGCGGCTGCGTAGTTTTTTCGTCGCGATTCGCAGTTCGCTAAACTACCGAGACAGGACGCAAGGTCGCGCTGATACTTGAAATCGGTTGACGTTTTTGACAATGGTTCGACGATGTCACGCACACCCTGATACGACTCGATCGCTTCTGCTAGTCGATCGACGTTAACGAGACCGTTTGCATGATGGAATCTGCTGGCGTAAAGTTTGTCTCGCCAATTGGAATCCTCTGGATGCTCTTTAACCATTGCCAGAACCAAGGTAGTAGCGCGATCCCAGGCCGCTATGATGTCGTCACTCGAGCCAATGCGGTCCGTGATTTCAGCAAGATTCAACACGGAAACGGCGACTTCTTCGCGCAAAAGCGGATCGTCCGGCCATGAGTCCAGTAGTCCCTGCAAAGCCATCGTGGCCTGCTGCAAAACATCGCGTTGATGCGTCTGCAAACCCGGCTTATCCAAAGACGCAATCGTTTTTTCCACCACCTTTACCAGGCCAGAAAGGGTGCCGATCGCCAACTTTCGTTGTTGGTTGACGCTTTCGGTGGCTGACCGAATTTGCTCCTTAGCCAAGTCTACTTTTTCGGTTTCTGTCGTCAATCGGTTTTCGGCCTGACGGATCGAAACTGCCGCATACAAAGTTCCGGTCGCGATGATGATCAAGAGTGATGCAATGGTCCCTGCCAAGACCGCGACTCTGGGATTGCGGCGTATCCATCGCAATAGCTTTTCAGCCGAGGCGGTGGGTCTTGCAAGAATAGCTTCGCCCGCAAGCCAACGCCGTAAATCCAACGACAGTTCGATTGCCGATGCGTAACGCCTCGATGGATCGCGATGCATGGCCTTCATGCAAATCGTTTCCAAGTCTATTGGAATGTCCGAGTCAAAGTTTCGAGGGGCCGCAGGATCGTCACTAACGATTCTCTGCAACACTTGATGCATCGTACCGCGAAACGGAACTTCACCCGTCAGTGTCTCGTAAAGCGTGACCCCTAAACCGTAAATGTCGCTTCGAGCATCGACTAACTCAGGTTTGAGAATATGCTCCGGGCTCATGTAGGACGGGGTTCCCAACAGTACACCGGTTTGCGTGACGTTGTTCGAAACGCTCACCGAACGTGCAAGCCCGAAATCAGCTAATTTGGCAATGGAACCCTTCGCATCCGAAAGGAGAATATTGCTAGGCTTAATATCGCGATGAATCAAGCCAGCTTGATGTGCTGCCGAAAGACCGTCAGCAACTTGGGCGATCCACTCAGCCGCTTGCCGTGGAGCAATGCGCTCCTCTTGCTGAATTCGTCCTTGCAAACACCCACCTGCCATCAACTCCATTACGATGAATGGGCATTCAAATATCGTCGTTGATATTCCGTGAATCGCAATGACGTTCGGATGGCGTACTCCAGCGATCGATTTTGCTTCCCGCAAAAACCGCTCTTTTGAAATCGATTCCGTTAAGCCAGCGCGAAGAATCTTGAGGGCTACGACTCGGTCGAGTTCTGTATCGATCGCTTCGACGACAGAGGCCATTCCTCCTTGTCCAATCCGCCGACGAATTCGGTAGTGGCCCAATAGGCCGAGTTCGCCGGCGTAGTCGCTCGGCGCAAAGAGCAAAAGCAACTCCGTTTCCCGGTTTTCTTCGTCATTCGTTTCGCGATGAAAACCCGAGTCGATACTCGTATCCATTTTGGCCAAGCGTGCAACCATATCTCGGCAGGCGGGAATGTCTCGCGTTGCAAACTCATCCTCAAGGCCACTTTTTGAAACTTCACCTGGTCGCCATAGCCTGAGTTCAACATCGTCGCTCAGTCGATCTAACTCCGTTTGACACGATTCGCAACTTTCGAGATGGCTCCAGAGTGCCTTCAAAGACGGATCGTCCGAATCACTATTGGCGAGCATCACTTCGAGCTCATTCGATTTTGGACACTTCATTCTCCAATTTCACTCCCAATGCGAGCGGAACCATAGTAAGTGGGATAAGCTTTCAGCCTGTCATAAGTAAACCGACAGACTGGAAGCTTTTCCCACCGGAACATTTGTTTGGTCAGCGACCCTCTATTAGCGGCAGATCATCGCTTAGCATTAATACTTCTGCTCGCAATCGCTTCAACACTCTCGACTTTGCCACGTAAACACTTCCCATATTGATTTTAAAAAAACTTGCGACCTCGGCAGGTTGCTTATCTTCGAACCACAGTTGCTCAAAAATCTGCCACGTGTCGTTCTCAAACTCCGTTCGAATGCGTGCGAAGGCAAGCCGCATAAGTTCGCAATGAAAATGCTCGTCCCAATTCTTTTTGTCTTCGGCCGAATGGATTGCTTCGTGCCCATCGGCCGTTTGCACTGCATTGAATCGCCCTTGCCGTTTCCAAAACTGGAGCAACTCCCTGTGCGTGACTTTGCCAAGCCAATCTCGAAAGCGACCACGTTCGGGCAGATACTCAAAACTGGTAAGGGCCTTCGACAGCGTCGTCAAAACCTCCTGCGACACATCCGCCGAGTCGGAATCCTGCAATTTCTTCCGTCGACAATAGGAAAAAATAAGTGGACCATAGACCTCGACGAATAAGGCCCATGCCTGTCGATCACGAATATCACGAAGGCGCAACAACAAACTTGGGTTTGTCGTCATGTCCGCGGACTGGTGGTTCATAAGTGATTAGTCCTTTTCTCGTCGTATCTTACATGATGTTTTCTAAATTTTCTTGAAAACGTGGGATGCTAAGCCCCCATCCCGCTTGTCCGACTGGCCCAAACCGCAAATCTAGATTTGCAAGAATAATCGGATCTTCCTGTAAGTTTCGCTCAGTCCCATCCTATCTCCTATTGAGATGGCACAGGGCACCTTTGGGAATGAAAACATGCAAATTGGCAATCTGCTCCGAAACGTAGCGAGATTCTTCCGCGAGAAAAACAAGTCAAACGGAGCCCTTTCGCGTAGGAAAAAAGCTCGCTTTCGACAAATAGAAATGCTCGAAGCCCGACACATGATGGTTGCCGCCATCTGGCACAACGTTTTACAACCGCTCAACGTTTCCGGCGAGCCGGGCGGCTCCGTCGACCCACTCGACGTTTTGACCGTTATCAACGAAATCAACAATCCAAAATATAGTGATCGCGGAGTACTCATCCAGGATGTGCCAGCCGGCCAATCGCTTCCCTTCTTCGACGTAAATTGCAACTCTACCGTCGATCCACTAGATGTCCTTTCCATTATCAATGCCATCAACTCGGGCGTTTACGATCCAAGCTGGAATTTTGAGGCCAGTCAGAATACGACCGGGAACCAAGGCCGTGTCACCATCTCAGCCTGTTCGCCCAAGCTGATTGAAGGGGATTCGCTTTCGACCGAACTAAATCAAACGATCGTTTTGCCGGATGACACATCGGCCGTTCGCGTGTCCTTCGAAGCACCCCTCTTCGACACCCTAAGCCGAGACGCTATTCGCGACGCCTTTGAAATTGTCCTGCTCGACCGATCCGGGCAACCACTCTCCTTGCCTTATGGTGCAAATCGCGACGCCATCTACAACTGGAGCGAGAGTATCGTTCCCGCCGTCGGGCCAGCAGCCAAAACGACAACCCTCCCTGCGGGTTCTATCTCAACCGCTACCTTCAATCTCACAGGACTAGTCGCCGGCACTCCCGTCCAAGTCGTAGTTCGCCTCGTTAACGATGACACCGATACGAACTCGAGCGTGGTCATTCGACGCGTCGAAATCGTCGACATTGCAGAACTCGCACCTACCGGCATGAGTGTTCCCGTTTCAGACCGCCCCGCCTTTGTCCCGGTCGATCCCAACCTGCTGACCGACGTCTCCCCAAGCGTCAAACCGATCTACGGTCGAACGACCCTCGTCGATGACAGGGACATCGTGGTCACCGACTTGCAAATGATCAATCAAGGGAGCAATGCTCTCTCGGGCCGCATTGTTGTCGCCATCGACAACCTATCCGACCCTAACATCGGCGTCATGCACCCCGACGGTTTTTTGCCCGGCGGTCGCCCTTATTTTGTATTGAATGGAACGAGCGCCAGCGGTTGGCTCGCCTCGGGTGACAAGACAGCTACGCGCGAGCTGCGTTTCAAAAACCCTAGCCGCCAGCAGTTTACATATACCCTAACAACACTAGCGGAACTGAACTCGCCTCCAACCGGTTTCACTTCGGATCCGTTGCTGCAAATCGAAGCAGGCAAGACATACAGGACCATTGCCCAAGCCGACGACCCCGACAAACAAGCGCTCATTTACTCGATTGCCGCGGGCCCGGTCGGCATGACCACCGACCCAGCCTCTGGCCAAATCGTCTGGGCGACAATCCCCTCGGACGTCGGCAATCATTCGGTCATCCTTCGAGCTACCGATCCATTTGGTTTGAGCGTACAGCAAGCCTTTACGATCGCAGTCATTGCAAATCTACCGAATCGACCACCGATCTTCACCAGCACGCCGCCGACAGATGCGACCATTGCCGCTCCGTTCGAAGTGCAGACTTTCAAAACGGGCACCAATCCGGTCGCTGTGACGTCTGGTAATTTTGGTAACGGCACGAGTTTCGTAACCGCGAACCCGGGCGACGCCACGATCGGGTTCCTCGGCAGCGATCGCGTGAGCACGCCGATCAGCGTCGGAGAGCCGAACTCAGCGAATTTCAAGACCTCGTTCGTAACACCGCTGACGGTCGATCTCGGGTTCAGCCCCGGCACGTACGAGAATCGCGATCGCGATCTGAATAATATGGTCACAGCGGACGTAAACGAAGACGGTATTCCGGACTTGATCGTGTCCGTTAGCTCTGGAGGAAGTTCCGGTAGCGACTACTTCAATCCAAGTATGGTTGGCCACGTCGGTGTTCGGCTCGGTAACGGCGACGGCACCTTCCGCCTGGGCTGGGACACATCGCTTCCTGCCGTTACGAATTTCGGTTCCGCAGCCTTTGGTTTGCACTATGTCGATCTCACCAACGATGGAATCAACGACATTGTTGCCACGCAATACCTCGGCAAAACGGTGCTGGTGTACAAGGGACTGGCTGGTGGCACCTTTGCCGATACGCCGATCACTTCCACATATGGCGGCTCGAGTAGCACTATGCAAGCGGCCGACTTCAACGCCGATGGCAAAATCGATGTGGTTCTCTTCGAAAACAAGCCGAGCTTTCAGTTCCGCTTCGGTTTTTCCACGCTGCTGGGCAATGGCGATGGGAGCTTTGGTCCGGAAACCTTCTACGTTTCGGACAACGATAACGGCGGTTCAGGTTACGTCGTCGACGTCGACGGCAAGAATGGTCCCGACCTCGTGCGAGTTAATCCCGCCGATCAGCGGCTCGAAACGCGGCTCAACGACGGCACCGGCCACTTCGGCAGTGCAATCTTCAGCGGCACCTACGCTTTCGGCGACAATGGCGGAGGCCCAATGGGCAAGTTCTTCGACAGCCCCCTCACTGCATACTTCGGGGACTTTGACGGCGACAGCATCCCCGATGCCAGCGTCAGCATGAATGCTCTTGGGCTCTTCTTTCTCAAAGGCACCGGCACAGGTACGTTCGGCGACGGTACTGCCGCAGGCAACCGCTTCAACACCCAAGCGAACGCCCCCACCGGTGTCGCCGCTCACCCGGCCACTTATTACAACGACGGCAAACCTTTCGACTTCAACGCGGACGGCAAACTCGACGTAATCATCGGCGATTCGTACACTGCGGACCTCACTATCGGCCTCGGCAAGGGCGACGGCACCTTCGCCCTCAGCAGTTACAACGTGCAGTTTGCCGACGACATCGGCCCCGGCTACCGAGGCAGCCAACCGACTTATCAAGTGAACGTCGCCGACTACAACCGCGACGGCGTACTCGACGTGGCCATTGGCTCCGCAAGCAACGGCGGTCGACCCGGCAGCGTAGCGATCGTCCTCGGTGATCAAATCGGCACGCTGCGAGCCTCGCACGTCGTACCCTTTGTTGACGGCCTCTTTGGTGGCCCTTCCGTCGTGGCCGACTTTACTGGCGACGGCATCCCGGACATTGCTTTGAACAACGGCCAGGGAATCGCCGTCGCGACTGGTAACGGCGATGGCACATTTGCGAAATTCCAACTGGGTCTACAAGGCGTTGGCGGCAATTCGCTTGTTGCGGCCGATTTCGACGGAGACGGCAAAATGGACCTCGCTTGGCAGGGAGGCACCGGCCTGGTCCCGAGGCCAACTTATTTTCAAGCCTTCGGTTTGGGAAATGGATTCTTCCAACTCGCTCCTTCGGTCTTCCCACCACTCCCCGCGAATGCAGGCCGCAGTACCGACGCTCAGGAAATCGTCACCGGCGACTTCAACGGCGACGGCCATCCGGACCTCGCTTATCGCGTGACAGATGCCACGGGTGCCGGCGATATCAACGGTGGCTTCTTCACTCGCGTCGATGTCCTGCTTTACAACTCGGCCAGTAAAAGTTTTGCGCTCGCGCCGGACTTAGCGAACATTCTCGGACCGCTCAACGTGATTCCTGCGTACTACATCGATGAGGTCCTGGGGTTTGCGGACTTGGATGGCGATGGCAAGTGGGAACTCTTCGCCCACGCCGCTGCCGTGAAAGAGTACACGGATCGTCCCGACACGCCGGAGCGCCTTTATGTCTGGAAGCCGACGCTCGATCCGACGGCAACGAATGCCTCGCAACTCTTCACGCGTACGGTGTTCGACAATCCGCATCTAAACGGCGGCGAGAAAAACACGATCATCGGTTTCGCCGTCGGCGACTTCAACCGCGACGGCAAGCCAGACTTCGCCGCCGCAGTCTCCGGTGCCACCGTCATCAGCTACGGCAACGGCGATTTCACGTTCAACAATCCTACAACGTATCTCACCAACAATCGCGGCGTGCAGACCGGGGATGTCAACGGCGACGGTATTCTCGATCTCATAACCAGTTGGAACGCCTTCGGCAATTTCAGCTCTCGCCCGCTGCTTAGCGCGCTTCTCGGCAAGCCCGACGGCACGTTCGGCGATCCCCAACCGCTCTCCACCGCCAACGGTTTTGACCCGGCCGGACTTGTCGTCGGCGATTTCAACCTCGACGGCAAAACCGATTTCGCCACGTACAGCACCCGCGACTACGAAGAAGTTTTCCTCGCTGCCCCGCCGAGTTTGGCCGCCGTGCAGAGTGGCGACATCAACGGAGACGGCAAGCTTGATATCGTCGGCATCACTACGGGATTCAATCGCGTGAAAGTGCTCCTTGGCAACGGCGACAACGCGTTTAGCCGTCAGAGCGATCTGTTCGTGGGCGCGTCGCCCGTCGATTTGAAACTTGTCGATGTAGACGGCGATGGCAAGCTCGATATCGTCACCGCCAATCGCATTGGTCAATCGGTCACTGTGCTGCATAACAATGCTGGCTCATACACCAGGACGGATTACGCTTTAACAGCGCGGCCCAATAAAGTGGAAGTGCTCGACATCACCGGCGATAGTCGCCCGGATATCATAGCCATCAGCCAAACCGGTTCACAACTCAACGTGCTCGTGAACTCAGCAACCGGTCTCGGCGCGGCTTCGGCATTGAATCTCGGGTTTGCCCCCGGCGGTCTAACTCTCGCGGATGTTACAGGCGACGGAAAACCCGATGCGATCATCAGCGATCCAAACAACAAACGCATTTTCATCCTACCTGGACAGGGTGACGGCAGCTTCGGCAGCGCCAAGACTGTCCAACTTAGTGCTAGCCCGGTCGATGTCGCAATCGCCGACATGAACTTCGACGGAAAACCCGACATCATGGTGACGTTACCGGAAAGCAATCGAGTCGGCGTTCTATTCAATCGTGGCAGCGGTCGTTTTACCAATCCGCAGGCCATTAAAGTTGGCGATAGGCCAAATTCGTTGGTTGTCAAGGACGTCAACGGCGATAACAAACCGGACCTGATGGTGACGAACCGCGACAATACGCTAAGTGTCATCTTGAATCGCTTTGATCCCACAAACCTGTATCGTTATACGCCGACGGCCATCGATCCCGATGGCGATCCGATCACGTTCGACTTCGACAGTGCTCCGGGTGGTATGCTTTACGATGACGCAACGGGCCAAGTGCTATGGGCACCTATGCCTGATCAAATTGGTAACAACGAAGTCGTCCTTCGAGCGAGCGACAATCGCGGAGGATCGGCGACTCAGGGCTACACGATTTCCGTCACTGCTCCGACGACAACGCCACCGCCGGTTTTCACCTCACAGCCGGTTACGGCCATCCCCATCGACGTTCCGTACAGCTATCAACCCTCGAACACGAACCCCGGCGACAACCCTCTACGCTATAGCCTGGTAAGTGGCCCCGAAGGCATGACTGTCGATCCAACGACGGGCGCGGTGACTTGGGATCCGCGGCACAATGGGTTGTCGCTGGGGATCTATCGAAAAGATATTCAAGGGCCCCGCTTTGTGAATCGAGGCGACATCCGGTCCGCCGACAGTCCGAGCCTGCACAGCCCAAACGTTAGCGCTGAAGGCTGGTTCAAGTTCGATAGCAACGAAGGTGAGAGTGGCTTGATTCGCAAGGCCATTTTCACTGCATTCGACGGGGCTAGAGTGTCGTCGTGGGCGCTTGACAATGCCGGCGGCTCTCTGCATCTTCGTATCGGCAACACCGACACTTTTTTTGAGGTTTACGCTCCGACGGCGCTACCGACTGCACAATGGTTACACCTAGCCTTTACGTTTGACGGCGCGACAAAAGCTTACGTACTCTACGTCAATGGATCGCCAGTACTGAGTGGCCTCTCAACGCTAGGCATCAGCTACGATGGCAATCCGCTAATTGTTGGTCAAGACCTACGTGGGAATGTGAACGATGTTCGCGTTTGGAATAAAGTTCGCACCGCTGCTGAAATTCGCGAGGGCATGAACACCGAAGTACCTTCGAACTCGCCAGGCCTAGTACTCGATTACGATTTCACCGGCGGCCCTGCCGCTGCTTCAGTTCTCGATCGCTCACCCAGCCAGAACCATGGTAGCGTCAACACCACATACGATCCCTACAATTATCCAACACGGGAGCTAGCCCTTAGCTTTACCGGTACGCACGCTGTCACTCTCAAGGTCGAAGATGGCAAAGGGGGAGTGGGAATTCAATCGTTTAATATCGATGTCGTCTCGCAGCTCCGCGGCCTTGTTACGGGTACCGTCACTGACAGTGTCACCAACAGCCCTCTCGAAGGTCGGAATATTTTCGTCGATACCAATCGCAATAATTACCGCGATGCGGACGAAGCCTTCTCGACAACCAATTCCCAAGGCCAATACACTCTGAACAACTTGCTGGCGACAACCTCATATGTGGCAATCGAGACCATGTCTGGATTCGCATCACCCGCCGAGCATGCGGTGAACGTCATCGCTGGTCAATCGATAACCAACGACTTTGAATTAACTTCGGCAACGCCTGGACTTATCCGCGGGCAAGTTTCAGTCGACGGCGTGGGAACTGCAATTCAAGGCTTCGAAGTCTATGTCGACAAGAACAAGAACAGCGTTCACGACGATGGCGAGGCTTCGGCTCGCACCGATCGATTCGGTAATTACACGCTGAGTGAGATAGGCGCAGGAGACTATATCGTTCGCATCGACACACCCGCTGGCTGGAATGTGATCACCCCTGCCTCCGGCTCGAACAAGGTGACGCTAGCTGCAAACGGGATCGCTACGGGTAACGATTTCAAGTTGAAGTCAACCGCCGAGGCTGCATCGACACCTGTATTTGTGAGCATTCCAAGTGATAAGGCAAGGGCCCGAACTCAGTTTCGATACGCTGCGGTCGCCATTGATCCGTTGGGGCGGCCTCTGACTTACAAGTTGCTCGCTGGTCCTGATTCGATGGCCATCGACGCGCGCACGGGTGTCATTGTTTGGACACCTACCGCCGAAGAAATTGGGCCGACACGTGTACTATTAAAAGCCACCAATGACCGCGATGGCGTTGCAATCCAAGATTTCTCTCTCAATGTCTTAACGCCCAACTCCGCTCCGATCGTAACGTCCGACGCTGCCGTATCTGCCGTCGTGAGCTTTCCATTGAGATTTGATGTGTTAGCTCAAGATGCCGAACAAGCAGACTTAAACTACTCGTTGGTCTCGGCTCCGAGCGGCATGTCGATCGATGCGGCGACGGGCCGAATCTCGTGGACTCCGTCCGCCATTCAAGCCGGAGCACAAAACGTCGTTATTCGAATTCATGATGGAGTCGGTGGCGAAACGCGGCAGACGATTGCCTTCAAGGTTAGCTCGGCGAATGTCAATGGCAAGCCGTCGATCACCAGCGGTCCGCGATCCGCTGGACAAGTCGGCAGAAACTTTGTTGGCCGTGTTTCCGCCTCGGACATCGATAACAATCCGTTGACGTTCTCGCTCGTCAGCGGACCCGTCGGAATGACGATCACCGACGATGGCCGATTGAATTGGCAACCAAACTCGGCACAATCGGGCACCAACACGCTTAGAGTTCGCGTTGATGACGGACGCGGCGGTAGCGATGAAAAAGATTTCAATATCTTGATCGATAGTCTTTTGGCCAATCGTTCGCCATTGCTAAAGCCTGTCGACACTGCATTGGCGGTAGTTGACAAAATATTTGCCGAAGACTTTTCATCGTCGGACGCGGACGGTGATGCAGTTGCATACCAATTGATCAGTGGCCCAAGTGGCCTGTCGCTTGATTCGGCGCGCGGCACTCTGCGGTGGCAACCGGCTCGCGATCAATTGGGTGTTCATAGTGTTACGGTACGAGTCGTCGATCCATTTGGAGGATTCGATGAACAGACCTTCAACATCGTGGCTCGCAGCGTCGGTGGACCGCCCGCCATTTTTTCGGTGCCACCAACCATGGCTGCTGTCGGTCAAACCTACATTTATTCGGTTCAAGCGACCGATGCGGACAGTGACCCGCTCACCTTTTCGCTCTCGGCATCGCCGGCAGGTATGACTATCAATCCAGCGATTGGATTGATCGCATGGACCCCCAGTGCAAACCAAGTTGGATCGCAATCAGCCATCGTTCGAGTCAACGATGGCGCTGGCGGCTTTACAACGCAAGCCTTCGCGGTCCTCGTCACGCCCGGTGTGCCGAATCAACCACCTGTGATTCATTCCCAACCGTCGCTCGATGCGGTGGTTGGAACTCCATTTTCTTACGCCGTACAAGCGACTGATCCGGAGGGTAGTAACATCACATATGCCTTGCGGAGTGGCCCTACCAGCTTCAACATCAACGCTACCAGCGGCGTTGTGACATGGATACCGACAGCAACCGATATTGGCACAGCCGTGATCGTACTTACGGCTACCGATTCTGGCGGAGCGGCGGGCGTCCAGTCGTTCCTCGTCAGCGTGCAAGCTACGAACAATGCACCGGCGATTGTCAGCACAGCTCCGACCAGTGTGTCGCAGGGTGGAAGCTTCCGCTACGATGTGATTGCAACAGACCTGGACCACGAGCCGTTGACCTATGAACTCGTTAACGGCCCAGCCGGGTTGACGCTTGACTCGCTTGGTCGTGTGAGATGGCAGACAGCCCTCGATACGCCACTCGGTTCTCGCACGGCAACATTTACTGTCCATGACGGTCGTGGCGGCAGCGCTACGCAGACAATCCATTTCGATGTCGTGGCCGATACAACGCCGCCCCGAGTTAGCATCATCATTCAGAACGGTATTCTCTTCCCGTGGAGCACCGAACCGGCGATCGTGAAGGTGACGGCCACCGACGACGTCGGCGTGACGAACATCACACTGTCCCTCGACGGCAAGATGGTGGCTCTTGCGCCGGATGGCACGACAAGCGTCTTCTTTGGCGGACTCGGTCGACTCGAAGCCTTCGCCTACGACGCTGCCGGAAATCGCGGTCGCGGAGTTGGTCAGGTCCGGATGCGCAGCGGCACCGAGGACGGTAGTAACAACGGAGCGACGACTCCGACGGTCGCGATCACCTCTTTGCAAGATGGAGATTTAGTCGGTGGCTTCGTCAGCATTGTCGGCACCGCATCCGGTGTGCTCCCCACCGATGACATCAACTATGTGCTCAGTTATCATCGCGGCGACGAAGCCACGTTCCATGAAATCAGTCGCGGAAACATGCCCGTTAACAACGGCGTGCTTGGCAAGTGGGACACGACGCTGCTGGAGAACGACCAGTACATATTTAAGCTCGAAGCAACAGACGACTTTGGCAACTTCGCCGCCGTCGAACGCGAAGTCGGCGTCAGCGGCAATTTCAAGCTCGGCAACTTCCGGCTCAGCTTCGCCGACATCACCATCCCCGTGGCCGGCATTCCGATCACGCTCGCTCGAACGTATGACTCGCTACGAGCTGATCGCGACAGCGAGCTCGGCTTCGGATGGAGCCTCGAATTCCGCAACGCCAACCTTCGCACCGGACTTGCCAAGACCGGCCTCGAAGACCTCGGCATCTACGCGGCATTCAAGCCCGGCACGAAGGTTTATCTCACGCTGCCTGGCGGAAGTCGAGAAGGCTTCACGTTCACGCCCGACATCCGCGCTCTTGGCGGTTTCGGCAACAGTCTCACGATTGCCACGCCTCGCTTCACAGCTGATCGCGGCGTGAAGAACACGCTTAGCGTTCGCGGCGGCACATACATCGTCAACCCATTCGGCGAACTGATTGGCGGCGGCGGCCAACCCTACAACCCCGCCGCCGAAGAGTTCGGCGGCGGATATACATTGAATACTCCCGAAGGCATCCGCTACCGTATCGACGGCAACACTGGCTTACTCGCCGCTGCCACAGACCGCAACAACAACACCCTGAGCTTTACGGATAGTGGCATTAGTGGCAGCGGCGTCAGACTCATTTTCGAGCGCGACGCGAGCGGCCGCATCACCAAAGCAATCGATCCTGTCGGCAATGCCATGAAGTACACCTACGATTCGCTCGGCGACTTGATTAAAGTGACCGACCGCGCCGGCAACGCTACGCAGTTCGACTACAAGACGGTCCCCTCGCATTATCTGGAACGCATCATCGATCCGTTGGGGAGAACGGGCATCCGCGCCGAGTACGGTGCCGACGGGCGATTGAGCGCAACGTTCGACGCCAATGGAAACGCGATCCGCACAGCGTACGTTCCGGACGACCAACTCGTCACCATCCGGGACGCCCGCGGCAATCCGACGATACTCGAGTACGATTCCCGAGGTAACTTGGCGGCAACGACAGATGCATTGGGAGGCATCAGTCGGTTTACGTACGATACCGACGGCAACGTACTGAGCCGAAGCGACGCCCTCGGGCGCACTTCATCCAATACCTACGACTCTCTCGGGAACTTGTTATCGATCACCGATCCGATCGGAGTGACCAGCCGGTTCACGTATGATGCTCACGGGAACATCATCGCCGACACGGATCCACTGGGGCGAACCACCCGTTACACCCTCGATCAAGTGGGAAATGTGCTCGCCACTACCGGCTCGGACGGGCTAACGACCCGGTTCGACATAGACCAACGAGGCAACCCGCGATCGATCACCGATGCGGCTGGGAATGCCACCACGTACGAGTATGACGGCGCGGGGCGCGTCGTCCGCCAAACCGATGCGCTCGGAACCGTAACCCAGTTCGTGCACGATTCGAATGGGAATGTGACTCGAACCGTCGTTACCTCGAACACACCGTCCGGGCCTGTGAACCAAGAAACCACAACCGTTTATGACGCCCTGGGACGGGTGACTGTGACGACGGATACTCTCGGTAATACCACGCGCTCGATGTACGACGCGGACGGGCGATTGAGCGTTTCCATCAACGCGTCAGGGGAAGAAACGGACTACCGGTACGACCCCGCCGGTCGCCCGGTCGGATTCACCTATCCCGGTGGTACCACGGGCTCTGTCATTTACGACGCGACCGGCCACCCGACCTCGTCCACCGATAGGAATGGCCGCACGCAGCTCTTTTCCTACGACGCCGTGGGACGCCAAACGGAAGTTGTTTTCCCGGACGCGACCCTGAACGATCCGACGGACAACCCCCGAGAGAATGTCGAATACGACCTCGCTGGGCAGGTGGTCGCCAAGATCGACGAGTTCGGCGGCCGCACCGAGTACGAGTATGACGCAGACGGCCGCCAGACTGTCATCCGGGGGCAAAATGGAGCGATTACTCGAATCGCCTACGATACGGTCGGGCGTGTGACCGTCGGTATCGACGCAATCGGGCGGACGACGCGCTACAAATACGACGACGCGGATCGCCCGATCCAAACCGTACTCCCCGACGGAGCGGTGATCAAGAAACAGTACGACTCTCTCGGACGGCTAGACACCGTGACCGACCCGACGGGTGCGACGACCCGGTTCGAATACGATACAACCGGTCGATTGACGACGGTCGTGGACGTTGCGAGCGGGCGCACGACTTACGAATACGACGACCGAGGCCTTTTGCTCGCCGAGACAGACGCCGACGGCCACACGACCCACTACGTATACGATTCCATCGGACAACGCACGGCGGTGATCCGCCCGCTCGGCGAACGGGAGACGACGACCTACGATTCCACCGGCCACGTGAGTGCCGTGACCGATGCGGACGGTAGAACCATCCGGTATGAGTATGACGCAGCCGAGCGGGTGGCAGCCGAGCGTTACGACGACGGGACTGCAATCCTGTACACATATACCTCGACAGGGCACCTCGACACTTTGACCGACCCTCGCGGCGTCACGCGATACGAATACGATTCCCGCGATCAGCTCGTTCGCGTCACAGATCCCGACGGCACATTGGTCGCTTACGAATACGATGCGAATGGCCGAACCAGTCGAGTGTCCACGGTCGGGGGAACGACCGGATATCAGTACGACGCCAATGGCCGACTCGGCACTGCGACCGATTCGCAGGCCGGAATCACCCGCTACAGCTACGATGCGGCAGGGAATCTACTCTCCGCCAAACTCCCCAACGGGATGACCACGGCCTACCAGTACGATCCGAACGGTGCCGCCTCCGATGTGATCCATTCGGGCTCCGGCGGAGTCGCCGCTTCGTACCATTACACGTTCGACAGCGACGGTCGCCGTACGGGCGTCGTCGAGAACACGGGGCGGCAGGTCGCGTATAGGTACGATCTCCTCGGCCGCCTGATCGAAGAAGTCGCCACCGGCTCGAGTGCCGGCGACCGCACGACCCGATACACATACGACGCCGTGGGCAACCGCCTGACCCGCGACGATTCATTCGAAGGGACGACGACCTACACCTATGATGCGGACGACCGGCTGTTGACTGCGACGACGGCCGGGCAGTCCACGACCTACACTTATGATCGAACCGGTGACTTGATCGGCGAAACCGCCCCGGGTAGCACCACAGTGTACACGTGGAACTCCCGCCGGCTGCTGACAGGTGTGAGCGTGGCGACGGTCTCCGGCACGCGAACCACCACTTACGAGTACGACGGTGCCGGCCGGCGCGTCGCGCAGACAGTTCATGGAGTCACCACGCGGTACACGATCGACCGATCGGGCGCGAACGGCCGAATCTTGGAAGAAAGGAACGCGGCCGGCGATTTGAAAGCCCGGCTCGTCGAAGGACTCGGTACGACGGCGCGGGTCGAGGGTGGCGAGGTCGTTTACCTTTTGGCAGATGCCCACAGCGGCACTCGAGCACTCGCCAACGCAACCGGCCAAGTTGTTCAGACATACACCTACGACGCCTTCGGCCAACTGACCGCGAGCACCGGCGCGGATGACAATACGCTGCTTTACCGGGCAGAACAACGCGACCCTCTGACCGGGTTCGACTATTTACAAGCCCGATATTACGATCCGTCCATCGGGCGTTTCATCAGCCGCGATCCGTCCGAGGGACAAGTCGGCTTACCGACTACCCGCCACGGTTACATGTACGCCGCCGCCGATCCGGTGAACAAATTGGATCCCAGCGGCACGTTTACATTCGCTCAAACCTTGGTCGCGATCAACATCATCGCCACTGTGGCCACCATCGGCCTTTCGGTCTACCACCACGCGAACATCAATGCCGAGTATGAAGCTGGGCTTATCACCCTCGAAGAAGCCAATAACCGGATCCAATCAGAATGGATCAGTTTAGTGGTCGGATACGGTTTGGGTTGGGGAGCTGGCAAACTCATCGGTACTTTTACGACCTCAGTCGCGGTCTCGATCGCACGTTCGAGTGGCGCCTTCGCCGAATCGGTGAATGCAGAATTCGGAGGTATATTTGCCACTTCTAGACACGCGATTTTATGGAAAAATGCCGCGGCTGCCAGTGCAGCCAACCCTAATCTCGTCCGGAAATTAGCCGAAGACTTGGAAATAAAATTTTTAACGAATCCGGATTTCTCCAAGCGTTTCCTGACAAACTACCTGTTCGCGAAGACCACCGGTCGAAGCCTTCTTGGATCAATCAATCCGGGAACTTGGGGATCCAAATTGGTGTTTGAAGGGCAACAAACAATCACGCCGGAATTCGTGAAATATGGCGCAAACGGACTGATCCAAGAAGCCCATCTCGTAAGGTACTCCGAAGGGGCTATCAACCTTGGCCCCGATCTCACGGCTTACATCCAAGACTACTCGTCGCGAATCGCGCAGGGCTCCCGGTTCGCGCTGACTGCCGAGCGAATTTTTGTGCATCTCACCCCGACCGCACGATTGGATGGGGTCAGCTTGGCGCTCGCCCGAGTTCACCCGGAGCGAATCGTAATTGTCCGCTCGTTGCCGCTCCTTAAGTTCACCGGTTTCGCCGGCACGGCCGGGGCAATCGCTTTCACTCTCATCGATTCGGAACAATAGAAGAACAAAAAGGTGTCAAAGAACAAAAATCACAACTCGTTGGGGTCACACAACTCGTTGGGGTCAGACCCTGTTTACTGTTTTCATGCTCACATCCTCACAATCAAGGAAGGCATAAAATGGACGCATCTCGTCCCTTTGCATGTCGTCGTCCCTGAACTTGGCGGTAGTGAGAAGCCGAAGGTTTCACCGGGCGAGCCGGTGGGATTTGAGTCTTGAAGAATGTTAGAACCGAACTGATTATTCCCGAATTTGTTTCGGAAATCCCGCCTTCACCGCAATCCACGCGCAAATCGCTCCACAAAAATGCCGCGTTGGCATACGCCGTTCGTTGTTGTCATTTCGTGTGGGTCAGACCCTGTTTCCTGTTTTCGGATTTCAGCGCAGGAAATGAAAAGGTGTCCGGTACCGTTCCTCCAAAATGGGGAAAGGAACCGACTAGGGGGAGCGGAAAAGTGACAGGACGGGTCAGGGGTCGTTTCTCAAGCTTGGTTTTGACTCAGACTGGCAGCCTGTAGAACGGAAGTTTGCCGCGCAATAGAGGGGGCGAATCAACTCCCGACTAAACGTGCAATTCGTGCCAGACCCGGGTCCCCAACCCACATTTCTTGGGCTAGGCAGGCGGGACGGCTGGGTTCCGCTCAATGAAGTGACGTGAAGGAGATATGCTTGCCAACCGCCAAATTTTCTGGATGGCGAACTTCATAGGCTTGCCCATAGCTCATCTTGATGATGAAAGGCGAAAAGGGAGTTGCCCTGAGCCGTTTGGTAAGCTGTTCTTTCATATCGCAACTCCTATTCGCCCATCGGATCATGGCAGCAACCAACTACTCTGGTATGATACCGCGTTCCCTGCAGTGACAATAAAATGGATGCGGCGAACGTTGGCACGACATGGAGAAGGATATGATCGATTGGCATTGATTGTTTGGCTTGGCGCTAATCGATTTGTTTAGCGGTTCTCCGTGGAAGGTTGAGCTAGAGACGGACTTGTCTATCAAGCAACAATTCCTCGATATTGTCGTTCTCCGGCGCGGACCTGGCGAATTTTCAGAGCGATTGCCCGACGGTCTTGAACCGCTGGCCGATTACAACCTGCTCAGCTACAAATCGCTCCACGAGCCGATGGACGATTGGGTTCTTAAAGAATTAACCGGACACTACGTTAACTATCGCAAACAAATTGCGACTTCGAACGACAATCTGGCAGCCGAAGATCAATTTCGTTTGTTCGGAGTGTGCACACGATATCCACGAAAGTTATCGGAGCAAGTGACGCTCAAACCGGTGCAAAGCGGTGTGTACGAAATATCGCGTGGGACGGACGAAATTCGGATCATAGTCTTGAACGAAATGCCACTTGAAGCGCATATTAGCCTATGGCTGCTGTTCGGTATAGATGCGGAAACGACTCGGTTTGGCGCCGAGCACCTTAAATTGCGAACATCAGACACCAGTACGATACTTAGCCAGTTTTTTCTAAATGCGCTTTCGAGGGTTTATCAGTGTCCTATACGATGGAAGATTTTCGTCGCGACTTTACGATTGAGCATTTAAGTTTGCTGACTCCCAACGATCTGCGTAATGCCGTTCCTATCGAAAAGCTATTGGAGGCTGTACCTGCAGAAAAGAGACTGGAAGGGTTGTCGCCAGAGGATCGACTGGAAGGGCTGTCCGACGATGAGTTGCAACGTTTGCTTGCGGAGGCAAAGAAAAAGCTTGGTTCGGGTTGATCCATATCCTTCGACGTTTGTGGTGACATGCTGCAAAAAGCAAAAAGACACCTTTTCCAAGAACGAAGACATAATCTTGTTGCAGTAGTACGCCTTGCTAAACTTCCAAGGATTCATGAGTTCGACCTCCCTCTTAACTGCCTTTCCGTATCATCCAAGCGGAAGATCGGAAACGCCATGTTGTTTACAGACCAAAGTCACTTGGCCCGCACGTCGTAGCAGGTGAGGCGTTGCATGTCTCGCAAATACATTCGGCCGTTTGCAACGACGGGATGTGCCCAGGTTGGTAGATCTCCGCTCGGGACTTCGAAGCGGCCTTTCTCGACATATTCTTTGGGGTTGGCGGCGACCAAGGCCATTTCGTTTTTCTCGCCGTAGCAATACAGAAAACCGTCGGCATAGGCGATCGAGCCTTTGCTTACACTGCGGGCTTGCCAAGCGATCTCTCCGGTTTCGAAGTTCAGGACAAATGGGGACACTCCACTTTGATCTCGCGCCGACATTCACCGAAACCCTATTTTTGAGCTTGGGAGGAACGAAATCGTATCGATCCTTGTCTGAATATGACCCATTGCGTGCTCTAGAGTCTGACTTGTATGCACTATCGGCACTTTTGGCGCGTACCTTCAGACAGTTGCCATTTGGGAGCCTAAGAATATTCGTCCAAACGCTATTTCGTCTGGACCGGTTCCGGCTTGGGACGCTTTAGGTAGAACCGACGCTTCGAGATTAGGCTTCGCATCTCGTAAACATCCTTCGGCTTGCCTGCCACGTTCGAGAATAAGCGACCGAAATCCTTGATCTGCAACCGCCAGTAATCTGGATCCAATTTCAGTCGTTCAAAGATCGGAGCGACATCAGATATCGGAGCGACATCAGATGGCGTGTAACCTGTCTTGTCCGGTCGGACCATTCTGGCACTGGCGTCTAACAACTCCAGATAGTCCATGGTCGACATCGACAGGAATCCTTTGTCGCTGCAACGCTCTCTAGTTTGATTCCCACAAGCACCTATGGCATCGTTCTTCTCGTCGATCTTCAATGGTGACAGGAATGAGTCGACCGATGTCCGATTACTTGGGATCGAAGACGCAGCTTGCTGCATGGCTTGAATTCTGCGCTGCACCGAAGTGAATTCGGATGCTTCGAGAGTCTCTGACATCGCTGCACGGATCGGGTTCAGATCCACGTAAGCAGCACAAGCCAGCAGCGTTTCTTCGTCCAAAATGCGGACCGCACGGTAGCGTCCTTGGAAAAATTTCCCAACCTGCTTGTCTTCTTGGTTCGCGCGCGTCCCAATGTTTTGACAGAGCAAACGCATCCACCATGAAACATCGCTTAGTCGCTTTCGAATGGTTGCGAGCTTGTCCGGATCGTTGCGGATAGAGTTGAGTTCGAACTCGTTGGGTTCCTCTGGCGAGCGATCTTTCTTTTTGCGTTTAGGGCAAAGCATCAGCCAACGCCGAGCCACTTCAGTGTCACCCCACGTCTCAACGACATCGGGCCGAGACCTCAGAATCAAATGGAAATGATTCGAAAGAATCGCCATCGCAAGCAGGTCAATTCCAAAATTTGCGGCGAGGAGTTTGAGTTGTTCTTCGATCCAGACTTTTCGGTGATCGTGGTTTATTCCAGTAACCGGATCAACGCCAAAAAGAAAGCATCGACGAACTACTCTTGCACAAATATGCAAGATTGCAACCTCGCTAGGATCGAACACTTCCGCACGCGCGAGTCTGGCCATGGCAGTAACCTCCGTGAAAGAATGAACAAAACCGTACGCTCGTACCGAAATTAAAACCTATGGGAATCCGAAAAAAAACCACCCACCCGAAAAAATGGTGTGTCCCCATCTGTCCCATCCCGTGGGTGGCACCGTCCGCAAGCTAGCACCGTCCGCAAGCTATAATTGGGTGGCATCGTCCGATTCCCTTTCGCGCTGGTGGTTTAACCCGGAAGTTAACCTGCCCTACGAGGCTGGACAACAACGGGTTGGTTCGGGAAGAACAAAAGGGGACGCAGCGCTGCGTCCCCTTTATGCCATCTGGGCGTTGGAACTGCCTCGATTGCACGGCGACTGCTAGATCGGATAGACTTGAGCGAATAGCGGCGGCCGCCGCAAATAAGCCGGGTCGTGTTGTTACATGGAATCAAATCCAATTGTCCGTGGACGCTGGTTTCGCGCTTCTGATATTTGCAAAAACGATGAGGCTTGTGGTAACCGTGGCTATCGAGAACTGGAAGCGAACTCAATCAAGACGACAGCATTCCAGGATCTAAACACGAGTTCGTGTTCGTTGCAAACAACGAGTCATTCGTCCGCCATCCAGGTAAGCCCGCCCGTTGCCAGCAGGCAAAGCAACTCAGCCCCTACGCCCCTTTCCACAGGTTGATGCGTGGTCCGTAGTACCGATTTCAAAACTAGGCCCCACACTGTCGATATTGGAACTGGTCGCTTGCTGCAGGAGTGCTGAATGGGATAGACTGAAGCGGCTGGCGGAGAAGCGTGTTGGAGAGGAGTATTTACCCTTTTGATCGGCTTCGCTGCTGTTGCGATCCATTGCTACAAGCCTTCGTTCAATGCTATGGTAAAGCTATTCGTTATATTCGCGAAGTCCGAATCAACCGCTGTTATTATCCGACGGGGACCATCACGGTGGCATCACGTCATTCAATGGGATACGAACCGCGATGTGTTCACCAATGGTGCTTGGTTCAAAGGACGAATCTACGAGGACAAGTGCGACCTTTCCCCGGATGGAAAACTCTTTCTCTATTTTGTTCTGCAAGGATCGCGCGCCGGAACTGAATTTACGCATGCTTGGACTGCCATTAGCCGCACGCCTTGGATGCATGCCCTCGCTCTATGGCCGCAAGGGACGACCTATGGCGGAGGCGGTCGGTTCTTAGACAGTAAAACGCTGACATTGCGAGGAGTGTTCGGTACAACTCTCGAAGACTTTCCACTTGCTGGACTTCGCGTATTGCGCCGCGAAGCTCCCTTGCAAGTCAAATCAAATGACGTTCCGGATTCAGACTGGTGTGGCCGAGATCAAGGCGGACAGATTGTGTTTTCACGTTCTGGGCAGCTTTACCGTCGCGACAAGAAATCGGACAAGATGATCGCGGATTTCACGAATTTGGCTCCCAATCCTGAAGCTGCACCCGAATGGGCAACGCGGCCTCTGTAACTGCAACGAACACTAAAAGTATTTGATTGTTCGTCGTTGTTCCAGTAACGTGCGAAGTTGGCTCCTGACGCCGTGCGCCCGTGGCCTGCTTCGTGCTGACGAGAGCGAGTTCACGCTGGTCCACGCCAATGACGCTACTAACGAGTAATGTTATCACGACAATGAAAAGGTGCGGCACGTCAAGCTCAAAATCAACGGATTCCCAACGCCTTGATGCGTGAGCTGAGTTTGGTTGGCTTCATACCGAGTTTCACTGCAGCTCCGTCGTTGCCGTAGATCTTGCCATTCGAGACCCTTAATGCGGCGGATGTTGTCTGCCTCAAAATCGCGTATTTCGGATTCCGTTAAGATCTTTGATGGAACACTCTCGATTGCCTTTTCCTCCGCCCGCTTCGATGGACTCTTGGCCAAGTCGAACTTTAAGCGAACATCCGTCGCGATGATGTAAGCTCGCTCTTAGACATGCTGGAGCTCGCGAACGATTCCAGGCCACTCGTAGCGCTGTAACTCCTGAACATTTGCCAAAGTCAATCTCGGGCGCGGTCTTCCGACTTGCCTGGCATATCGAGAAAGGAAATGCTCGGCAAGCAACGGCACGTCTTCGATCCTTTGCGTCAAGATATACCAAACGTGAACAACAAACGGTTCCTGACACCTTTTTCTCAAGGTCGCGGTAAACTTCCCAAAACACCGTTCGAGAATTGCATGGCGATTTTCAAGCAGCAAGTAACGATCACAAGACCAACACAAATGGGTCGTCTCGCTAGAATCTGTGGCTCGATTGTCGATAGAAGCAGGGGTCAAACGAGTTGAAGCCCGGTGATTTCGTCAGCACCCTTGCGCATCAGAAACATCAGGTTGAATGGATTACTCTGGATGAGCCAACAGTTTGGCTGGCTGTGTTTTACGAAAAGGCTTGAAAGTAACATGAAGAAGAAACCAAAATCGGAAATTCTCGTGCCTCTTCGAATCGTGTTGGTTGATCCTACGCGCGGAGTCGATTTCGGCATTCAAGAGGGAAAGGGCAATGACTACAAACCCATTCAAGTGCAACGATCCAAGGCTGGTAACCTTCAACTTGAATGCATCATCACTGTCAAAGGCGACCGGGTAAATGGACCGCCAAACTTTGTCGGCCCCATTGCACAGGGTCCGCCAACTGAGCGTTTCATTTACATCGACATTGGAAAATATGCCGGGCAGATCGACAGTTGTTGGCAACGTCGAATCAAAATTCCCTTGCAAGGAATAACATGGGAAATGATAGAATCGGTGGTGGAAAGTCCAAAGCGATTGCTGCAAGCAACGATTCCAGGAACCGGCAAAGATGGTGGGCCAAGCTGTGCTACAGTAAAGCCGATTGATGGATGGAAAGTAGTGAAGTAGGTAGCCAACCGTTCCGTCAGCAAAAAGCTCTTTAGTCTCGCCATCAGTAGTTTGAACGGATGTCCGTCACGAACCCGAACGCATTTCGCAGTCTCCGGCGGATGCAATGGTGCGGCAGAAATGTACTTGCCTTCGTCATGGAGGCGGTGACACAAGTCAATTGATTCTGCAAGGGCCAGCTTGTGCTCATCGGGTGATGCGACCCATTTGCCTTCCACTTCAAGCTCTTTGCAAATCCCCATCGATTCGATCATGCAAGCGTGGCGTTCGCCTTCGGTCCAAGACGATTCAGCACCGTAAATCAGTAACATGTATTTCATGTCGTTCTCAATCCTAAACTTTCTCTTAATCCAAATCGAAACACGAACAGTGTTTCAGGACTGACTGTCATGTTGAGCCGCCGCCGGGTCCATCAAAAAGACACCCCAGCCATGTCCGTCTGGATCATAGAAGCCATGCTGATACATAAAGCCATAATCTTCCGGTTCATGCGCCTCGGAACCGCCAGCGGCGAGGGCCTTGCCAACAAGGGTTTCTACCGCAGAACGACTTTCACACGATAGGCTAAGTAGTGCATGGCAGACTTTGGTCGCGTCGGCGATTTCTTTCGAAGTCAGCTCCTTGAATTTCTCGTGGGTGGACAGCATGACATGGATCGAGTCGCAAATGGCTATACATGCCGCCGTTTCACCTGTGAACTGAGGATTGCGCCTATAGCCGAGCGCTTCGTAGAACCGGATCGAGTTTTCCAAATTTTTGACGGGCAGGCTTACGAAAATACTGGTTGTCATGTTGCTTCCTTAGAGTCTGAAGTTCTATTCGATTCAGCGGGCCATTCCCGCGTCACATGCGGTAGCTGAATCACACGGATTGTTGCGTCGCAACCATGACCATCCAGCCGACACCAAATTTGTCCGTGAGCATGCCATAGAGTGGTGACCAAAACGTTTTCGTGAGAGGCATGTCGATCTTTCCGCCGTCCGCAAGTGCATGGAAGCACTTTTCGCAGACGCTGCTCGATGGCAATGACAAGGCGAGTCGGAATCCGTCGAATTTTGACTTGTCGTCGCAGCCATCCGATGCCATCAATGTCATCGCACCGATGGCAAAGGATGCGTGCATGATCTTGGATTCGAATCCCGCCTGAAGCATGCCTTCCGGAACGGGAGCAGGACTCTCGTTGAACCGCATCTTCATGATGGTCTTCGCATCAACAGCCTGCTGGTAGAAAGCCAATGCCTCTTCACATCGACCGCTAAAGAACAAGTACGGCGCGACCGTGGCTGCTTGCATGGCGATCTGTTGTGCGAGGCGTTCTTCATGACTTCTAACTTCTCCGATAGGGTCACTCTCTGCAAAGTCCTCAAGGGCATAGATGGGACGAATATCAATGTCGGATTCTTCCAGCATCGGATTGGGGCATCGTTTCACCCAGTCGATCGCTTCTTGCATGGAAGTGACTTCCCAAAGCCAGAAGCCTGCAATCAGCTCTTTTGTTTCCGCGAACGGCCCGTCTGTTACGGTACGATCGCTCCCCTGAAAGTGAACGCGTTTCGCTTCTGAACTCGGCTTGAGTCCTTCGCCCGCTTTCATGATACCGGCTTTGACGAGCTCTTCGTTGTACTTGCCCATCTCCGTCAAGAGCTGCTCGCTCGGCATTTCACCTGCTTCAGAACCCTTGGTTGCTTTGACTATTATCATGACTTTCATTGGGTTCATCTCTTTCGGTGGTTTGACTTAATGTAGCCTAGACTACGCACACAATTACGGGATTTCAGGTTCAACTAGATTAGCCAGTTGTATCAGTGACTCTTGCCAGCCAAGATAGCACATCTCAGCCGGGATGACGTCGGGTATGCTTAACTGCGTTTTCGGTACGTGGCATATTTTTAATTCTCCAAAGTGCTTGCTGAATGAATGATTGGCATTCGATTTAATAATTGGTCGAGTGACGATCCAGGGAATCGACACTCCAGCTAAAAAGTTTTGCACAAATTTTCAGTCTTGCAATTTAGCCAGCTTTTTCGCAAGAAATCGTCGCTCCGAAGTTTGACTGGAAAGCGATAGAGCGACTTCGAAAGCGGCTCGGGCTGACTCGTTCTTCCCCAATCGAAGCAATAACTCGCCACGAGCTGCATGGGCCAAAGTGTACTGTTGCAGCTCTCCACGCCGCAAAATCATCTCGATGAGTTCGAGGCCAGCATCTGGACCGTCTCGCATCGACACGGCCACAGCGCGGTTCAGTTGCACCACGGGACCTGGCGTAATTCTCAGCAGTACATCGTAAAGTGCGACGATCTGGGGCCAGTCAGTATCAGCGGGCGTCGTCGCTTCAGCATGAACCGCAGAAATGGCCGCCTGCAACGCGTAAGTACCGAACCGTCCACTGCGTAGCGATTGCTCGATTAGGCCGCTCCCTTCGTGAATCATGGCCTGACTCCATCTGGATCGGTCTTGATCCTCTAGCAGCACGATGTCACCTAACGAGTCCGTGCGTGCCTCCCGACGCGATTCATGCAAAAGCATGAGTGCCAGCAGTCCTCGGGCTTCACTATCTTCGTGCAGATTCAAAAGCAAACGGCAAAGTCGAATCGCTTCGCTCGAAAGATCCGTTCTTGTGAGGGTATCGCCCCGCGAAGCAGAATAGCCCTCGTTGAAGATCAAGTAGATCACCGAAAGAACACTATCGAGTCTTGCCGGTAGCTCACTCAACTCGGGAATCTCGATCGGGATCTTCGCATCGCGGATCTTCGCTTTGCCGCGCACCAATCGCTGAGCCATCGTCTTGGGCTCGGTCAAATACGCACTTGCGATCTCTTCGGTCGTCGAATCTAATCCTTTATATGTTATCGCTTCGGCCTTTCTCGTCCTCGTCGTGCGGGTTTCATTCCTTGCGTACATCGCTCCCGAATTGTTCGACCTTTCTCTGTACGAGGTGGTAGGCGACAATCGTTGGGTTCTCTGGAGGATGCCATAGAATTCGTTGAGCACGATATCGCATTGGAAACTTCGTCCCAACTAGCTTGGAGTAGTCGATCGACGCACGATCCTTGGGTACAGAGACTGCTGACTGTGAAAAACCATTTCGGAGTTGCACCAAGAATTCAACCGAACCTGACGGCTCCCAAGTCGGATGAAACTTGATGATTTCAACTGTGGTACTTGTGGCACCGAAGTGTTTTATCGCGATGTCAAGAACTGCGATTGCGATCGCAACGCCGGCCATCAAGCCAAGCAGATGTCGCGTGTGGAAACGAAGCCGATGCCGGGGAACAATGGAGCGGTCGTTGCGCTCCGGGTGCCACGAATCGGATTGTTGAAGATCGTTCATAACTGATTCATCAATCAAGGACGGCAACTGAATCAATGGCGATAACGACCAAGCTAACCGGGAGGCGGCGAGCGAGTTTCTATGTCAATTCCGGCTGTTCCGCCACTCCGGTTCAGCGATTTAATACGCCCGTCATGGGCATGAATTGTTGGGGTGCCGTCCACTGTGGACCAGTCCCCTGTGCGAGATAGGAATCTCTAGGAGATCAGTATACCAAATGACCGCTTCAAGAGAACAAGCACTGGGTAGTGCGGCAGGGATCTGATGCGAATCGGTCACAATGTCGATCTTGGTTCCGAAAATAAGTATCACCCTATGGATCGAGGACGATTTCGAACGTACGCCACTACGCTGGCAGGATGAAACGCTAGAGTAAAAAGTAACGCAAGCGTTAGCGGAGACTGAAAAACCGAGTGAGTCCCAGACCAAATTGATGAATGTCTAAACGTCTGATTCCAGTCGCCTGCAATCCAGCCGATAGCAACCAACGTTGGCCAGAGAACTGTCAAACCAAGAACAGCAAACGGTGAAATGGCATTGGACACGTTGCTATCCAACTCTCCCGTATTTGATGCCTGATAAGGGTTCATGACAGTATGTGTTTCGTGTGCGCGAACGACCAGCAACCTATCCCAACAAAAGATCAACAGATCATTAGGATAAATATCTCTACCCCAACACGCTTCCCCGCCATTAACGGCTTCAGTCTAACCGATCCTGCAGGCCGCAGCGCTCCCATTTTCGACGATCACTCCGCAACAATTGCATTCTTGATAAACCAGTTTTCAATGGGTATGAAATATATCCCATGCACTAAAGCCGTTGTACTTCATTAACCCGAAGTCAGGATCGATGTTTGGCATCATATTCTCGTAAGAGCTCTGTACGGGGGAATTCAATGTCACGCGTTAACTCCGACCGCAGCTAGGCACTTGAACACGCACATGCAGTCGAGCTGTCATTTCATGGTCGTCCCTGCCTGGGTGCTTGACGCTGACGATGTAGTCACCAGATTTGGCAAATCGATGCTCCACCTCAGCATAACCATGGGGTGCATGCCGCTGGGCATTGCCATCGGATCGAACTGTTACCAGCGGGCTGCCATCGCCAAAGTCCCAGGTCTCACCCAGTGGTTCGCAAAAAAAGATCGCACTTTGAAGGTCACCGGATCGCCCGGACGAACGTCAAAAGTCGGCCAGTAGCTTGCGTGAATCGTCGGCGAGTACTGATCGACGAGTTTTCGGTCGATGACCAATATTGTGGCGAAATCGTAGCTGACATTGCCAGCCGCATCGACGACCTTCACATCGAGTAGCTTCACTTTCGCTATCGTCTTATTAGCCAATTCCACTTCGACGACATCACCTACGTTCAAATCAATTGTTCGGTGTGTGGGCGACTGCGATTCGTCGGCATGCAAATCGCTTGGATTCAAAAACAACATTGGCAACAAGCACAACGCAGTGCTCAAAGTCGAAACTCCGATGGAGTACATTAGAAGGGCTTTCGTTGTTGTTATTGGATTCATTGTCCAGTGAGTCCTCGAGCGGGGAGTCCTTTATCATGCGATCATTTTCGAAGTTGCTAGCTTGCGGGACAGCCAGCTTCCACGAAAGTCGCCCCACGCGTTGCGTCGCCTCAACGAGATTACACTATGTCGCAACTGAAGCAAGGTAGTTCCATCCGTTTCCAAGACGACGAGCACATGGACTAATGCCTTTTCAATATGGATCGCTAGTGGCGGATGTAAACCGGGCTTGGATTATAGCGCCACAGACGCGTTTGGTTGCCTAGCAGTAGAAAATATCGTTAGTGTCAACGATTTGCATGCCATGCTAATCAGTGCGCTCAGTCTGGATCAGCGGCCAATGGATCTGGACAGAATTTGGCAAGCTTCAGGTATTTGCCGATCGATTCAGCCGGCATGTCCGTATCAAACAGACGGCGCGCTAGTCTCGTTGCAAATTCCGAATCGGTTTGCTCTAAGTCCCAGCATCGCTCTCGAAATCGGTACTGGTGAGAAAAGTAAGGCATAGTGTACGGATCAAAATCCCGTGGTTCATAAACGCCCATCTTCGCCCAGCCATTCCAAGAGTTCCCATAACCCATACCGGGATCATAGCTAGTCGCCATGCCGACCAAAACGGAGTCCTGCGGCCCAGGGGGTGCCATCCTGCCGTGGAAGTTCGACATTTGGCTGGTCGTGTGCCACCCGAGCACGCTGGGATAGCGCTCAGGCGCCTTATCTCGAAGCGGATTCCCCCAACACCACCACCAAAACACTTGCTCGGGATTTAACTGAGCCATGAGTTTGAGATAATCCGCATTGTTAAACGAACCAATAGCCACCGCCACTTCGAACTTTGGATCTCTCTCCAGCAGGTCGACAATCATCAAAGTAAAAGAGGCGACGAAAGCTCACCAGCTTCAATTTCCACAGGTATGTGCTGGCCGATTTCTGTAATTAGCTTCTCAGATTCCCACCAGAAGCTACCTCGCACCGACAATGGAGTTCTTCGGCAAGCTATCTTTAGCAAACAATGGCGGTTTCGCATCGATGCGAACGAAGGCTAAAAAGCTCGCCTTTGAGAAAGGTGATACTTTGGTCGTAAAAGTCCGGGGCGATGGTCGGGAGCATATGCTGAATCTCTATCCCAACAAGCCGCAGGTTGCTTACTCGTATCGTGCCACTGTGCAAACGAAGAAAGACGTCTCCTTGATTTAGCGATTCCAAGACCGGTTCGGTGGGGGCATTCTGCCGTGCCTCGTCGCGGAAAAACAGCTTAACAAGCGATCGCAATTGCTTAGGTGGCCTATGAGTTCACTCATAGGTATCGCACGCACTGCGTTTCTTAAATTAGCGGATAATTGTCATGAACAAGACTTTTCTAACCTTGCTTGCATTTTGCATCGGTGCAGCCATTACCTACGTCGATTCCCGCCCGAACTGGGACGATACTCGAATAACCGCGATGACGATACTGGTAACATGTGGAGTGCTTTCATTTTTATCACCGAGCCGATGGTGGATCTGGACAATCGCGGTGGGATTGTGGATTCCTATAATTGGAATCGCTCGAACACAAAATTTCGCCTCGATCTTGGCACTAGTCGTGGCCTATATTGGGGCGTTACTGGGAATCTCGATTCGCAACGGCATTTCGAATAAACCGGCAACTGACAAGTACCAGTAGTGCAACGCCAATTAGCGCTAGAACACGACTAAGAATCATGAATGTTCATATCCCTTCATTTCCGCTCGCTTAGATTCAGCAGGTCGGAATGATGTCAACAGCGCAAAGCGAGCCAGCCCGCGTATTCCGAGTCTACTGCAATCGTTTGTCCTGCGGCACTATTCCTTCAGCCGTTCGTAAACCGTTTCGACTGCCTTTGACTCCTGCCCATCTGGCATGATGTTGTAGGCCGTGATCGTTAAATGATCGGCGTCCTTCAACTCATAGTCCGTTCGCCATCCACCCTGGGGTTTTCCCGGCGCCCAGTCGTATTTTCCAGAAACCGAAAAACCACGCTCGAACGCGTCCCCTTCGCTGATAAGGATCGCACCGCTCATGTGAAAATCGTCGAACCAGCAGACCTGAAACTTCTTCGTGATTCCATTCATCGCCAGCGTCTCTTCACCATGCCGCGGTTTACCTTTCATTGATCCTTCGTAAGTGTGCCGAAAGAAATTTCCATTCAGCAACGACACGATCTCACCGAATACTTTCGATTCATCGGCCAGTTTCCCCGGTTCGAACCATGTCTTCACTGTCCCCCGCCACTTGCCAACACATTGACCGAGAAATTTTTCAGGCTCGGGCATCTTCTTTCTCTCTTTCTGCGTTGATTGTTTGTCCACCGATTCGGCATTACTATTCTGCCCAAGGGCATGAGTGGCGACAACCCACGAACAACTCGCAGCAAGTAACATTGTTGTAAAAATCCGCATTGGTCACACCTTTGATACAGACAAGATGATGAGAAAGCCCGAAGTTGGAAGCAAATGTAATGGGAACGTCTGCCGCCGAACGGCGGCGATCACGCAGTCGCCGCCAAAAAACTAGGATTCAAATTCGCGGCCGACCGGCGACTTGCGTGCATCGCTTTGTTCGTTGCCTTCTGGGCTTGATCCAGTGATATGGACGACATGCTCATCACCCCATTCTAATCGTGCTTACCTTTGAGGTGACGCGCCGCACGATGGAACATCAAGAAAATTCCGCTTCCGAATATGCCGATAACCAAACCTGCAAACGATCCGATCAAAGCGCCACCGTACCAAGGCAAATTCCATCGAGAGTTTAGTGCGGCAAGTAGAGCCCCCAACAACGATGTCGCCACCATTGAGAACAATACGAATATGGCCTGGAATCTATTGTCGCTCCAGCGCACGTTCACGCCTGTCACAGTATCCGTTACGACGTTATAGGTGGCGTGAGCTGGCGTTAAGGGCGGCGTCTCATCTTGCCTGGAACTTGCAACATCGGTTGGTGATTGGAAAGGATTCTCAGACATCGCAAAGTCCCATAGCTAGTTTTCAGATCGTTTCGCATTCTCACATCGAATCTGGCGACGAACTTGTTTTTATCCCGGTTGGGGAATGTTATCCCGGTCGCACGAGTTCTGTTCCAGTTGGCACGCGTTTTTTCCTTCAGTCACACTGTCGACGAACGAATAGCAATCTATCCCAACTGGAGCGAAGCGGAACGGAATAGTTGCCTACTCCACCCCGTGGCGCTACCCGCTTCAGTCTATCCAATGTAACAGTCCTTAAGCAAACGAGCCAGTGGACAATGCCGGTTCGCCATCCACCACTGTATCGTTCGGTTCCCGTAAATACTCAGTCACGGGAAATGGGTGGGGAGGTAGGCCCTTTTGCGTACCTGCCTCCGCATATCCACACTTAGATACGGTACCGGGATAACTTTCATCGCACAAATAAGTCCATACGGCCCACAGTTTGATGCCGTCCTTATTAACGGGGGCGATGATGCGATACTCGCTGATGTCCGACGCATTATGGTTTCGTTTTAGGATAGTGTGGTCTTCGAGAATTAGCGGTTCGGCGAGCAACACCACCTTGCCCGTTGAGAACGAATCCTTGAATCGTTGAAGTAAATGTCCTTGATTCGATTTCTCGAGTACGTGCAATTTGCGAATTGAATTGGAGAGCCATCCAGTCAGCACCCCACAAATCATGATTGAGTTAAAGCATGCCTCGCAGCGT
The DNA here is from genome assembly GCA_031374925.1 of Pirellula sp. Lineage (GTDB taxonomy): Bacteria > Planctomycetota > Planctomycetia > Pirellulales > Pirellulaceae > JBKCUI01. The sequence continues at coordinate 39,974 of JANMHA010000305.1, forward strand.
GAATTGATATGAAGGTCGGCTTTCGCTCTCATCCATGGCTGCCGAAGCATTGAATAATCTCCGTGCGAGTGTTGCAGCGAGCCACCCCAACACGCATCCTACACCCCACGGAAGAATGATCTCCGCAAAGGTCGCTACGGTCTCGGCAAAGGAATAGAGAATCGTCGGCTGAAAATCGCTAATGATATTCTGCAACTAATTTAGAACGGCTTCTATCATCCGTTGCCACCACCGGCAGGTGGGAAGAAGAAATACGACAAAGGACGAAAATGCAAACCACCGGATTCGTTGTCTTCGGTGCGGAGACACAATCGCGAACCAGAAACCCAAGCAAGATGTAGGGACGGTCAGCATTGCTCCAAGTCCAAAGCAGCTCTCCATTTCCAACAGCGACAGTGGAAAGGACGCAAAAACGACGAGAATAGCGAAGGCGATCCGAACGATGCGATACGTCATAGATATGTTTCTGCGTATCGGATCAAAATGCATAAATTACCTGGCGACGAAAGAAAATATATAGTTCTTGGGTTTGGGGCGGGAGCCTTGATCAAAAATCTTGCCGTTAGCTTCTTAAGTCTAGCCAATGTAGCAGTCGTTGAGGAAGCAGCCAGCGCCAACGCCCACAGTGGGTGGGCTAGGGAAATCGGAACTACGGTACTACGCACCAACCAGTGGAAGTGGCAGACGCTACGTTGCTGGCTAGGCCGATCCTGGAGAAGTATGACGCTTTCACAGTTGATGAGCTATTTGCCGGAATCCAGCCGAATTTAGGAAGCTAGCAGCTGACAAGAAACGCATCTTCAATTGGGTAATGCGAGACCGACGCCAATGTAAATGCAACCACCAATTAGAAGTGGGGCCTAAAGAGGTTAGGCGTCCTCCAGGATTTCGAACTAAATGAAACGGCTCTCGTTCTGCAATTCCGGAAACAGAACACTTTAGATATCTTAAAGGCATTGCCTGACTATTATGGGCTACACGTTGCAAAGTTGCCCCAAAATCGTACTCCGCTAGTTGTATTGGTACATGGCCTCGAAGGCAGTCCATCTGGCTTCGCCTCAATCCAAAGCGAATTAGAACGAACAGCAATTAGAACGATTAACCGCAGCCAACTTGCGCAGTTCCTCGTACACGATTGGCAGTAGCTTCTCTGTTGCGAAAGGATCACCCTGGGCTTACCCACATAAGTAGGAAATTTGATCCGCACTAGTGTAACTTCACTCGCAGGAATTTGCGTTAGGCGAACAATCTCGACCGCGTATTGGCGGGATCTCTACGTCCCCATCCAAGGACCATTCATGCTCAATTCTGATCTCTTATAGAGAACCCTCAAATTCAAGCAACGAAAATACAAGATCCGATTGGGGCCATTCTGGCAATCAAGTGTCAAAAGATGTGGGCTCATTTTGTTAGCGTAAGGGCGCGAGCCGTACGGTGTCGCGATGAAAATCCCGGCGTTTTTTAGGACTTCGAAACCAGGCAGCTTGCGCTGCTCCGCTAAAGTGAGTGCCATTTGGCTAGCGCCTCGGGCTCAAAAAAAGCCATTGTTTTGTCGTATTCGAAAGAGGGAAGACCTCTTAGACGCAGCATATTGTTCTGTCGTCGGCTCTAGCGATTAAGGAGATAGGCCATGAGATCGAGCACTTCCTCTTCTGTGAGGGTATTCAAAAGTCCATCTGGCATAAATGAAACCGCGGAAGGTACGGAGCGCTCGAGATCATGGATACTGAACCGGACTTCGCTACCGCCAGGGTCATTAGGATTGGTCGCGACCATTACGGTTTCGCCCGCCATGTTGACGGTTCGTCCGACCACGGTGCTACCGTCCTGTAGGCTGTATTTCATGAGCCCATATTGTTCGTTGATGACTCTACTTGGGTTTAGGATGTTGACGAGCAAATCAGCCGGGCTATATCGACCTGCAACGCTAGAAAGATCGGGTCCTCCATATCCTCCTTCTCCTTGAAAGCTATGGCAAACGATGCAAGCGGTCTCGGTAAATAGCTTGCGTCCTCTCTCCAAGTCTCGTTTTTGCGTCAAGCCTTTCGCGAGCGAACCTGAAAGATCTTGCAACTCCCATCGTTTGACAAAGTTGCGAGCGGTTGTTGGGATAATCGATTGCGGTTTTGTTGATGCAGAGATGACTTCTGAAAATGCATTGCGTTGCGATTCGCTAAGCATTTGACTAACGGAGTGAATCGTCCGGTCTCTGACCGCGCGAGCGGTAAATCCTCCCTTCCACTGCGAGATTTTCGCGATGGCAATCTGAAAGAAACGTTCTCTGATTTCGGGTGTAAACGCCGGACTTTGCGCTGAAGCGATGAGTGCCTGAGCGTAGACCCTTTGTTCCTCCTGCGTTCGACTTGCGTCGAGTAAACCCAACGCGACATTGAGGAATGTGTTGCTGTGCAAAGCCGCGCACATGGCCACGATATCTTCGTTGACTCGACGATCGTTCGATGGCAGTGATGGCTCCAACTTCGCTAAAAGCTTTTCAGTTTCGGTAGCAGAGTACATGCCGTGACGACTGGCTGAGATCGTGAGGATCCTAAGATACCAACATTGCTCATCGGCGGAGAGCTTCATAAAGTCAAATCGGGCTAAGGCGGTTAGTAAAGCGTTTTGAATTGTTGGGTCACCATCGGTCGATCGAGCTAGCGATAGCAAGGCCTGCAACGCCGTTCTCGAGTCCATTTCGCCAAGTGCTCGCTCACGCCATTCGCTGAGCGGTTGCCACTCGATAGCTGTCCTCGCTGCGGATCGAATCGATCGATCCGGATGGCCGAGTAGGGGCCAGGCCAGGCTGATCGCTGCTGAATCGACGTTGCCATGGAGCAGTTCCAATTCACGACGAATCCGCTGAGCATTCGCGGTGGCATCGTTGAGCGTTTCGATCGGGGCTGGCACCGTGCTTTCCTGCGCTTTATACGTGACTCGATACAGGGCGGATTGGGTTCCGCGACCACCAGTAAGAAAGAAAAGGGATCCATCTAGCGGCGATACGGCAACGTCAGCGATCGGTAGTCCTTGAGCGCTTAAAAACAATTCAGGCTCCGCGGAGTAAGAAGCACCTTGGGGAGTCAAATGCACCGCGAACATCCGCCCGTAGCTCCAATCGCACGCGTACAGAGCGTTTTGATAACGCGATGGAAATTTGGTCCCGTATCCAAAGCAGACTCCCGGCGGCGAGCCAGGGCCAATGTTTCGTAAAGGTGGTTGAATATCCTCCCATTTCGGTGTCCAGCTCCAAAGCATTTCACCGGCTCGCCCGCCCCATCCGTTATCGGCACCACTCAAGACTTGTCGAATGGCCGTTGGACGGTAGTTTGGTAATCCTATGTCATTCTCCAGGTCGCTATCGTACGTGAAGAGATCGCCTTGGTGATTGAAAGCCATGTCATAGCTATTGCGCAACCCCATGCACAAGGTTTCGCAATTCTGGCCATCGAGATCCGCCCGCATGACCCAACCACCCGAGTAAGGCTCCTTCGTGGATGGATGTTCCCAACTATCGCGGTTCCAATGTTTGGGAGTTCGCCCTTTTTCGCAAGGCAGACCGTTGCGATCACCACTGATGATATAGATGGACTTGCCGTCCGGTCCAGGCACAATGGCATGCAGGCTATGTTCGTACCAATTGGCTGCGTCCCCGGTGACTTTTGGAAATTCGAAAAGACGTTCTGCAAGATCGAGTTTGTCGTCGCCATCTGTGTCTTTAATTCGTAAAAGGACTTCGGGGCGGAATTTCTCTTTGGAATGATCTCCGTGCTGAACCACATACAGCGAGCCATGGATGAAAGCCATCCCTTGAGTGAATCCCCATTTGTCCGAGACTAACTCCACCGAGCACGGATGCGACTTACCCGGCGATGGCACAGTCATGCGATACAAGCGCGGTCCCTGATCCGACAAATAAATTCGGCCTCGGTCATCAAAGCACATGGCCACCCACGAACCTTGCTCGCGCGGTACCCCATAGACCTTCTCCACTTCAAAATCTTTTAGAATGTGAATGGAGTCCATCGACGCCATGTGCTCCTCTGCATGCACAAGACTCACCATAGAACCGATTGCTAACCACGAGGCATAGGACAAGACAAAGTATCGCGAAGAGGACCCCATAAGATGTTTGATACCTTTGGCTTGGTTGCTGCAGTCGATTTGATATGACAAGTTGCTTTTTCCGCCATTCTATTCATTTTTGGGCTCTCCGAAAGCGCCTCTTACCAATCCGTCGAAGAAGAATCGCGACATAGCAGGTCGACTACGAATCACTACTTGGGATGTTGAGAGATTTGTTGGGAAAACCCTTCGAATCGCAGCGAAAGACAAAAGCGACGGAGCCATCGAGTTCCTTGTAAAACGAGACACTGTCCTGGCAACTCAAGTAGCATCCGTTCATCACGCGGTTACTGTATTCGTACTTGACGAAACAGGTGTTGGCTCCACTTATATTTCTATTGGCAATCGAATAAATGGGCTTCAATCGGGGGACGGCGCAAAGGGTGTGCTTTACGAGTACAATCACGAACCTGTTGTCACAATAGCAGAAATCCAAAACTCAAGTAACAATGGGATGGTCACGAAGGGCTCGATCGGCCGTTTTGGCTTACGTTGAGCCAGCTCCTCGCCTCGATCATCCCAGCCGTTACCCGAATGAATACAATGATTGCACGCCGTTCGCCGACGCAAAGATATGTCTCCTACGTGATTGCGGCGCTGCTCATTGTCTCCGGGGTGCTCGGCCTACTTTACAACTCAAATTCTCTCTATGCTGAATTTAGTGGTGCGTTCGACCAAGCACATTTGGATCCCAATTGCTTTTGCCTGCCTAGGGCTGTATCGCGATAATCCAGTTGTAGCGTTTGATGGTGTTGTGACCGTGATTGAAGACCCGCGAGTCGAGTAACGGTCGCATGCAACGTAGTCGGCAGTCGGTATCTGCCATTTCGAGGACCAGTCCTCGCCACCAATTCGCACCGGTTTGACACGCCGGAGCGTCGGTTTTTACTAGGTTCATTGCCGAACGTTCACTTCCAGGTAGCTGGCCTGCCCATTCAACCAGCCAGATGGGGTACATTACGAATGTGTTTACCGGTGCCGCGCCGGAGAATTGCTAGTTACGCCAAGCAGGACGAAGAACTATTGGCCCCCATGGGAAGAACGCGTGAACTCATTGAAACAATTTGTGTGGGGTTCGGGATTGCGCCGCAATTCGAACACAACATAGAGCTGCTCGCCCCCATACTCTCGAAGCTTACTTCACCATTGCCAGAAGACCTGGCTGAGTACCTTGAGTACTGTATCCCGACAGAACCCTATGGAACCGGATGTACCGCCTATTTCCACGACTTAGTTTCCCTGATTAAAGAGAATAGAGACTATGTTCCGGGCGGTGATATGATAGAGCTGAACATGCTTTCTTTCGCAAAGGACACCAGCGGAAATCAATATGCTTACTCGGTTGACGATGGAACAGTATACTGGGTGGTTCTTGGAGATCACCCAACTCCGCTCGCCACAAAAGCGGCTGGTGGTAGTTTTGATTCGCTCGAAGATTTCCTTCTCACCATCATCGCTAGACAGGATGAAGCGTAAATCGGGTAGTAATGCCCGTTTCCGGGTACCTCTAAAACCAACAGCGTTCACTGAGGTCAGTTTATGGTAACAGAGCAAGCTATCTTCAAAGTGCTTCTAGGCTCAAGCCAACTTGGGTTTGCAACCAAGCGTTCGTCATACCGACTTCATTTGCGATCGCCTTGGCCATATGACAAAGCCCTTTGCGACTTCTCGCTAGCGGGCGGATTGGCGAGGCTGGAAGCCACTGTCCAACTCGCACCGGTTTGACACGCCGGTGCGTCGGTGTTTACTCGGCTCCTAGCCAAACATTCACCTCCAAGTAGCTCGCCTGCCCATTCAATCTGCCAGATGGGGTACATTTAGAATGTGTTTACCGGCGCCGCGCCGGAGAATTACTTGTTCGCACTATCTACTTGGAGGCTTGCCAACCTGCCCTACGTTGGTCGCAACAAGCCTCCCCGTTAAGATCCATTGCTTAATCTTGGTGGGAGAGACTCGCATTAATTTTGTGGCCTAATTGATCTTTAGAAACATACGCGATTCATCACCCGAAGGTAAAACAAGAAAAGTAGCTCTGACACCAGCACGGGCACGCCGGTTTCTTTCAAGGGGTGGCGTCTTCAATGCTTCCATCACCTCATCGAACTCAAACCGGTAACTTGGTCGGCAGCCAATGGACACGTTGATTGATGGGATCATGCCAGACTCAGCCATCATGACTACCTTGGGGCGACTACACTTCAGGTGTTTGGCTAGTTCAGTTGTTGTCAGTAGATTGGCCATTTGCAATACCTCGCGTAAGTTGTTCATTAACGAAGTATCCACGTCAAATACTCGAAGTCAAACGGGTCGCTTTGGCCTATCTAGAAGATAACTTTCGGGAGACAAAGGAGATCCAACATGAGGCATCACGATGGGCCTCAAAGACGTTGACGCCAATGAAAACTACCGGGTATATTTAGCATCGAAAATAATTTCGAAAATTCAGAATGGAGTCTCCGAATGCTACTCAGTTTGCTGCTCACGTTTGCTAGCTTAGGTGAATCCGAGCAGGCCCAGGCCAGAGCACACGTGACCAATACCGCTGACAAGGTGGGCTGCCAAGTGTGGCTTGCGAAGATGTACGCTGTTGAGTTCGTGCGTCGAAGTACGGGGCCGCGTGGGCGATACCGCAAGACTTATGCGATGATTGATGCCATGCTAGCGAAGCAGAAACCCGTCGAGTTGGTGATTCCGAAAGAATGGGCAAAGCTAGAGCCGGGAACATATCCCTATACACTAGACGAGGCATTAACACTCGCAAAGGCAATAAGAGGAGTACCATCGGACCAGATCGGTGACATTTTGACCAAGTTAGAGGCAGGGCGCGGCAAGGTGGCCGACCTAGGCCTTCGCCCTGCCATGCCAAAGGACCGACTGCAAGAGCAGTTCGAGCGGACCAAGGCAATGGCCAAGTCGCTAGAGGAGGCCAATCGCAAGCTGGAAGCCCAGCTATTGGAGTCGGAGCGACTGCTAGAGTCGTCAAGGAAAAAAGCTCCATAACACGCGATTGAATCCCCTATGCCCATTGTTGCCACCAAACCATCGTCGGATTCATTGGAGCGTTAGGTTCTTCGAGGCTGAGGTTGTGGTCAACTAAGAAAACTGCCCAAGTTTCTTAACTCGTTTGTGCGATGCCAAGCATGCTAGGTGAAACGATTTGATGCCAAGCATCTTCGCATGTGAGCAGCGGTGACCGTTGAACTTGACGGCGGTTAACTATGTGGATCGGGACAGGACCCCGGATTGCTCCGGGGCTCCTCCCACACCAGCTGGATAGCATGCGGGACCGCTTGGCGGTTCCTCTCTTGGAAGAAAGCTTAGGGCAAGGACGCAAGAATCTGAGTTGAGTTCGCCTAACCGCCAACTCGCTCCGGTTTGACACGCCGGAGCGTCGTTTTACTCGGCTACCAGCCAAACATTCGCCTCCAAGTAGCGCCCCTGCCCATTCAACCAGCCAGATGGGGTACATTGAGAATTTGTTTACCGGCGCCGCGCCTGAGAATTACTAGTTCTGCATGCGAATGGAATCAACAATGCAACAGTATGTACTCATCTTCTTGATGGTCGTCTTTTGTGGTTGCCAATCACTTTCTCGGCATCGAATACGCGCGGATAGTCGGGATGAAATGGTTTCTGCCGTTTTAAAACGAATAACCATCGGAAGCCGTTTGTTGGATGCACAGAAAACAATGGAAGCAGCTGGATTCAAATGCACTCTTCGGTCAAATGCCTACTTTTCGGAAGATCCAGGCTTCATCGGTGACGACCGAGAAAAGTATCGGTCGATTCAAGACGCCCGTTTATTGTTTTGTGCTCGTACGGAGAGCGCAGGTTTCCTGATGTCGAATATCTGGAATGTTGCAATTGTTGTGGATGACACCGACAATGTCAAAGACGTTCTGGTTCTCCATCGGATGGAGGGGCCATGACCTTAACTAAGTCAAGATCGGCATAGGGGCGGGATTTCGCCGGCCCCCTGCCACACCACCTATCATGTGTGTCCGAACGTGTCGGTTCCTCTCTTGGCAGCAACTTTGTCCAGGACGGTGAGTTTACATAACCGCAACTCGCTCCGGTTTGACACCCCGGCTTGAGCACGGGAGATGTCCTTGAAGGCCAAAGAGTGGTGCAAAATGTGGACACACAGTAGCCTTCGTCCAGTGTTTGTTCTTTTTCTTTTCAAGCGATCCTTTGGTATACTCGCTGAGATCCCCTAGGTTCTTGATTCGTGAACGCACCTAATGACGCAAGCAGAATACATCAACCTAAAGTTCTCCTCTATCGCAGAACAAATTGAGCATTTTGCCAATTTACACAATATCGAAATCGGCAAGTGTCTACGAGGGAACATGGGCTGGGAGATGACTCGTCCTCATGCAGATGGTGGCTCAATCAATTTACTCAATCCGACAGCAAGCAACTGGATCCCGCGACCACAGTGTTTGGTCTACCTTGTGGAAAGTGGCTACATCCCGGCTACAGCTACGTCCGCGTGTGGATGGGAAGCTGGCGGCTAGGGAAGACGCTAGACGGATATCGAAAGTGCGAATCTTAATCAAGTTGGAAGCGAGCCAATCCGAAGTTTATTCAAGAAACCGCAACTCTGACACGGTCTACTATTTCCAAAGTCCAAGGGAAATAAGGATTGTTGCAGTAACGTAAACCCCTGCATGTCCAAACTGACATATGACGGCTGTCCAACTTCCCCATGAATACCGACCCCCAGCCATATGATACATCAGTGCAATGCCAACAAGGCTATGGGCAACTGCAATTGCGCCTTGCGTAAAAGCGAATGGGTCTATTGCAAACGGAATAAGGCTGAACCCGTTTAATAGTACCAAAATCGCAAATGGCGTTGACGCGAAAAGCAAGAAAAACCATCTCCAATGCGATTTCCTCCAAATCCAAGCTGATAAACACCCACCGACCAAGTAAACAATTGGTCCAAAGTCAAATGGAATTTGAAACAACTCGGCTAGGAAAACGAATCCAAGGAGTAGCCAAACAAATTCAGGTACCTGGTTTGGAAAACTCTCAGACTTTAAACGTGCGATCAAGAGGACGAGAAGGCTGCCAATTCCAATCCCTCGAACGATCCCTAAAAAAATAAAAAAAACTTCGACCTCAATATTAGCCGGACCAGGATGGTAAGAACTGCTATAGGGCGCAATCAACCTCGGAAGTGTGATCGAGCAAGAAATGGTAAATGCAAATACCATCAGGTGCACGATTCGCAATCGATGATGCGCGTCAGGAATCTGCGTGTGTTCTATCGCCACGTATTACCCAAAAGCACTTGCGGAATAAGTTTTTTGAATCGCACCGCTTCAGTCTAGTCGATCCAGCAGGCGTAGTCGAATCGGCTGGTGGCAATGTCCACATTGGGATTGATCCAACTTGTGGAAGCCACTAGATCCCGGCTCCGGGCTATTTCCACATGTGGATGGGAAGCTTGCGGCTACGCTGAATCTGAAGGCGTACTCACATCGTCTGGATCCCTTGGCTCAATACTTTGTGTCGATTGGAAAAACTCGATTGAAGTCAGGAGTTCAATGCAATTGCTTCGGAACCCAAAATAGCCGAAACCGATCGTTACAGCACAATAAAGCAATATCGATAAAGGCCATGCGCCCGCATCGAGCAAACGAGGTGTATCTAGAAAGCGATCTCCAGGCATCCACGCAGTTGCGATGTAAGATCCGTTTGCCAGTAGGCAAAAGTTCGCGACGAACCAAATCCAATTGCGCCGAAAAACTAAAGCGCAACCTACTGGAACGACTACCCCGATGATTGGTCCAGACCAAAGCGTGAGAAGTGGGATTGGATCAGGTTGGTACAAGCTATGCGGTAAATGCCAGGGTAAAAGGTCCGCTTCAACCAGTGTCGCACCACCCAGCCAACCTCAGATGATGTGTCCACATTCGTGTGTCGTTGTCATGGTGCACCACCCGACAATTAGCAATCCAGCGAATCTGAGCCATCGGTACAGCTCTACCTTGTGATCGATATTGATTGCATCCCCTTCTGACGTGCGAAATTCAATCTGTCCCAACAGAATCGAAGCGGGTCGAAACACTCATTATTTGCAAAAGCCGCCCGTACGCTTTAAATTCTAATCGATCTAGCAGGCGTAGTCGAATCGGCCTGAGCTTGCGTGCACATTGATTTGAACCAACTTGTGGAAGACGCTCGACGCTAACTCGGCTATGCCCGCGTGTGGATAGGAAGCTTGCGGAAGGTGCAGGATAGTAGTTTGTGGAATGTGGCTAGCTCCCGGCTACGGCTACGTCCACATTGTGTATGGGAAGCTTGCGGCCTAGGTAAGAGGCTGGTCGCTGCTAGGCCGATCCTGCAGGAGTACGACGCTTTCCACAGTTGAGGAGGTAGCCGTTGCATCCTGCCGAATTCAGAAATCTGCAGCCAGGCACATCCTTATGGAAATCGCAGAAGCGTCTTGGAGGGAAGCGGCGAAATCCGGCCCCTATCCCGATCGGTTTGTTCGTCAAATATCCCGTTTTTTGTTAGATTCAGCGAAGGATCCATGGCGAAATATGTTACGAATTGCAGCGAAGGAAAGACCTAGAATTCCCCCGCCCACAAAGCCGATAACAGTAACAACAACAATTGCGACAACGTGGAGCCCAACATCGGTATTGTATCTCGCGATGATAGGATTTGCTCGCATAAATGCAGTTGGCTTTGAAAGGCAAATCGTTTCAATTGAAACAGCGGATGTTGCCAGAAAAGCGGTCAACGCGGTGATTATAGCAGAATAGATCGTCCTCATTCCGCGTGTCGAAGAAACAGCAGCGACAACGGTAGCGAGTATGATTGGCACAAGAAACGTTTTGCCTGGATCCTCCGAGCGTATCCACCATCCTCGTAATGCAAAGAATAACGCGATTGCAGAAATCAGCGTCAGCAGATCTCGAATGTTGGTTTTAGCTCGAATCGATCGAAATCCTCTTTATTGACGAAAGAATCCATGTAAGTCCTGGGTTCGGGAAACCATTTGAATAAAATCTGGCGACTTTGACCCGTTAGCTTGCCTGCAGTTGAACTTCCCACGCCGCCATCCGCTTCAGTCTATCCGATCCATCGGTCGCCGTGCAATCGAGCCAGTTCCAATGTCCACAATGGGTTGGCTAGCTTGAAAATTGGACTACGGACTACGCACCAACCAGTGGAAAAGCCGAAAGCAAGGTTCCTGCGGGATTCGCAATTCGGCAAGTGACCAAGCCAGCCCACACTCGTCCGGAGCATTACGACGCAGAATCCAATCCTTTATATATTATCTCTGTTTCTCAGTTGGCAACCAAACATGACCTAGATTCTCGAAATCCCGTCGGATTGAAGTTGTGAAGGCAGTCATGCGTTGGACACATTCGATCAGAGCGGTAACGCGTGGCCGTTGTGACTCCGTCGCCATTGCCATTGATTGCCCAGCTACTCGCGACGCCAGCTCGAATTCGCTATTTCGTAAGTAGGATGACGCAAGGGCTTGCCATGCGAGCCAATTTTTACCGTTCGAAAATACGCAAGCCTTGGTTGCCTGCCAAACCGCCATTGGCCCGTCGTGGAACTTTGGATCTGGGCAACAAGAATAAATGTGTGCAAGGTTCACGCTGGGACTGACGGCATCGGGACAGAGTTCCGGTGCGCTGTTGTTGTGCCGTATTGCCGCATCAAATTCCGATTTGAAATAATGACAGGTGGCCTGCCAGCCTATCCATTTCGAACGCACGGTTGGGGAAAGCGCAAACCGCATTGACACACCATCGATTACGCGTGTAATCTGTGCGAGTCTCAAAGCAAGGAGTTTTCAATGCAGATATCGGATGCCGAATGGATCGTTATGAACCTGATTTGGAGTTCTTCTCCGATCGAAGCGACGG
>JANMHA010000382.1:0-4772 GCA_031374925.1 Pirellula sp.
ACGACTCGATTTCATGACAACCCAGTGGACCATTGTCCGAGGTGCGGCAGGTTCGTCCATCGATCGACGGCATTGGGCGTTGGAACAATTATGCAGTCGCTATTGGAAACCGCTGTACGCGTTCCTTCGCAGAACAGGGCATCGTGAACACGATTCGCAAGACTTGGTCCAAGGCTTCTTCGAACAACTTCTATCGAAGGAGTTTCTTAAGTCGGTGGGACAGGAAAAAGGAAGGTTTCGATCGTGCTGGACGCTTTAGGATATTCATCCGGAGTTGCATGGCTATCGTGCCAGCCTTCGTGGCACTGACCTACGTTGCGACAGTTGCCTTTCCGATAGCTTCGGTAGAGCCACGCCCACTTTTGGCGAGCATCGCCGTTGTGGTTCTCTTCTTTCTGATTTTCGTCTCCAATTTTTTCGGTCCTCGCGGCATTCCGGATCGCATTCTTGGAACGGCGGTTGTTGCCAAGTAACATTCGATTGGAATGAGATTGGAATCGAACCGATTCAAGTGCCACGTACGTTGTTTATCGCGTTCTACGCAAGGATCTCTGTCACAACTCGGGCTGGGAGGACGCCTGTTAAGCGATAGTCCAGACCTTGGGCTCGAACGCTTAGTCTCTCGTGACTTAGCCCGAGCTGGTTAAGAATTGTCGCATGAATATCGCGAACATGAACGGGATTGGTTGCAGCACCGAATCCCAATTCGTCTGTTTCCCCGTACGTCATCCCGGCTTTCATTCCCCCGCCGGCAAACCACATTGTAAAGGCATCGATGTGATGGTTTCTCCCAGATTTCTCGCGATTCTCACCCATAGGTGTGCGGCCGAATTCGCCGCCCCAAATCACCAGGGTATCCTCGAGCAAGCCGAGTCGCTTTAAGTCCTTGATTAAGGCCGCGCAGGGTTGATCGACCTGTTTTACGACTTTCGGGAAATCGTCTTCCAGAGTCTCACCAACGCCGCCATGACTATCCCAATTGGTGTGATAGAGCTGAATAAAGCGAACACCACGTTGCACAAGTCGCCGGGCCAACAAACAGTTACGCGCAAAGGACGCTTCCTTGGCTTCCGCGATGCCATACAATGCGAGGGTCGCAGCATCTTCGTCCGTGGTATTCATTAATTCTGGAGCACTGGATTGCATACGATAGGCCATTTCGTAGGCATTAATGCGGGTGGCAATTTCATCATCGCCGGTTTCTAGAAGTCGCTGGCGATTTAGCTCAACAACCATGTCGATGACTTTGCGTTGCTCGGCTTGATTCACCACGCCTGGAGTGGTCAGGTTAACGATGGGTTCCTCTTGGTTTCGCAATGGAACTCCTTGAAACCGACTTGGCAACATGCCACTTCCCCACAGCGGAGCGCCGCCGCGTGGACCACGCGGTCCACTTTGCAGCACGACAAAGCCCGGCAGATCGCTACATTCACTTCCGAGCCCATAGGTCATCCAAGAACCAAGACTTGGTCTTCCCGACTGACCACTACCTGTGTTCATGAAAAGCTTGGCAGGTGCGTGATTGAAGAGATCGGTTTTGCAGGTCTTGACAAAGCAAAGATTGTCGGCAACGGCTCCCAAGTAAGGCAACCCGTCGCTCAACCACGCTCCACTCGCCCCGTGTTGCTGAAATGTCTTGCGCGTACCAAGTAGGTTCATGCCATTGCTTGTATTCATGAAAGCAAAGCGTTTCCCGGCAACGTAGCTCTCCGGAATCGGTTGGCCATTCAGTTCTTGCAACTTTGGTTTGTAGTCGAACAGCTCCAGTTGTGAGGGCCCCCCCGCCATGAAAAGATAGATCACGTTCTTGGCTCGCGGCGTAAAATGAGGTGGCTTGGGTGCCATCGGATTCAAAGCCGCATCGCTAGCGTGCGAACGCTTGTCGCCGGCGATCAATGATGCCAGCGCCATGCTGCCGATGCTGATAGAACATTCACTGAAAAAATGTCGTCTAGTTTGGAGAAGCAATTCGTTCATCTGAGCCTGCTGTTTAATCACGTGTAACAGTTTCATCCAAGTTGAGGAGCACGCGCGCCACGCTCAGCGAGTCGGCTCCCTCAAACTGCTTGAGTTCAATCGCCGTTGGCTGTCGTGAAGTGCATCGACGGAAGGCAGTTTCAATCCCATCCGTATCGATGATTGTTTGCAGCCCCGTTGCAAACTCGAAAAAGGAAGTGTCGTTAAGCAGCGTTAGGGCTTGTAGTGGCGTATTGCTGCGACCTCGTCGCGTAGTGCAGGTTTGACCATCAGGTGCATCGAAGACACTCAGTGAAGGCGCTGGAGTTGCCCGATAGACAAAAGTATAGAGACCACGGCGATAATGATCTTCGCCCGTGCTCACGTTCCACGCTCGCTTGACTTGTCCCAATCCCATCACGCTCGTTGGGATCGGCGGAAACACTGGCGCTCCTCCCAAGTTTCTTGATAGCAAGCCACTTGCCGCAAGCGCAGTGTCACGTACAAGTTCCGCATCAAGTCGCAATCGCTGTTGGCGAGCGAGCAGGTAGTTGTTCGGGTCTTTCTGTTTCAGTTCCAGTCGCTCGACGGAACTCTGACGATACGTTTTCGAGCACACGATTGTGTGCTGCAACCTCTTAAGACTCCATCCTCCTTGAATGAACTCAGAGGCCAACCAATCGAGCAATTCAGGATGCGTGGGGGAAGCACCCTGAGAACCAAAATCATTCTCTGTCTCGACGATGCCGCGCCCGAAAAACTGTTGCCAGACACGATTCGCGATCACGCGCGCAGTAAGTGGATTCTCAGCGCTAACGATCCATCGCGCGAGATCGAGCCGATTGTTGCTGCCCGTGGAATTGCTGTACCGATGCAACGCGGCGGGTGTTCCCGCGACAACTTCGTCTGCCGGTCGAGTAAAGTCCCCCTTCGTGAAAATTGTCGTTCGCCGCTGTTCAGGTCGTTCTACCAACACCATGGTGGTGATCCCGCCATCACGCAACTCTAAAGCGGCTTTGAATTTTTCGTTTAGTGCTCGAAAGACTTGGTCTGCGGCGCCCGGGCCACTAGCGTAAACGGTCGAGTTCTCAACAATCGTTCGCTCTTCAATACGTTTGGATAGCAATGGTTTTATTGCGAAGTGGACCTTGCTAAGGGCTGGTTCAGCCAGCGTTGACTCCCATTCTTTCTGCAATTCCCGATGCGATTGCAAAAAATCGGCCAACGGTACTTCGCAGGCTCTAGCCTCTTCGGTCAACCGGACTTCGTTGTAATTTGAGTCATTCACCTTTAGCGTTGGTTCATCCTGGTTGTTCAAAAATGCAAACAATTGGTAGAACTCACGTTGCTCGATCGGATCGAATTTGTGATCGTGACACTGCGCGCAACCTACTGTTAGCCCCAGCCACACCGTTCCTGTGGTTGCCACACGATCGACGACGCTTTCGACACGAAACTGCTCCAGATCAATGCCTCCTTCCTGGTTGATGGTCGTGTTGCGGTGAAAGCCAGTTGCGATCCTTTGGCTTTCCGTTGCGCCAGGAAGTAAATCACCAGCCAACTGCTCTACAGTAAACTGATCGAAAGGCATGTCGTTGTTGAGTGCGTTGACGACCCAATCACGAAACTTCCAAATCGCGCGAGGAGCATCGATCGAATATCCGTTGCTATCGGCGTAACGTGCTTGGTCGAGCCACCAACGTCCCCAGCGTTCTCCGTAGTGCGGGCTTTGCAATAATCGCACAACCAGGGCGCTGTAGGCGGCTTCGGGATCGCGAGTTGAATCGGCCAAGAAACGATCGATCTCCGTTGTTGTTGGAGGTAAGCCAGTGAGATCGAGCGAAACGCGGCGGATCATTTTTTCGAGCGTTGCTTGGGGTGACATCTGCAAGTTGGCGCGATCCAACCCGTCGCGGACAAAGTGATCAATCGCATCACTTCCGGAGGCTTCCATCTGTGGCCGAACAGGTAAAGTGAAGGCCCAATGTGCTTCATATGGCGATCCTTCCTCAATCCAACGCTTAATCAACCCGCGTTGTTCGGCGGATAGTTTCTTTCTCTGAGAATTTGGTGGCGGCATAACCACTTCGGGATCATCGCTCTGAATGCGACGCCAAACTTCCGAGGAATCCAGATCACCGGGAGCAATGGCGCGGTGGCCATCGACGGAACGCGTTGCACCTTCGTATCGGTCCAGTCTCAAATCGGCTTCGCGATGATTGGGATCAAAACCATGACAGGAGAAGCAGTTCTCAGAAAGAATTGGCCGAATCTGTCGATTGAACGAAATCGCCTGTCCCTTCGCCCTTGAAATAGAGATGGCACTGCTAAAACACATAGCGACGACGATGAACAAGTAGCGAATCAATTCACTGCCTCTGGTATTGCTGCGGGTTTTATCTATGACACTATGAAGCTGCCTATTTGGCAAGGTGACACGGAACACTTTCGTCTAGTATGAGCTAACTCTTACCATAATGTCTCTGCGTGCAGGAAGATAGTCGATAATCGTTCGATCCTCTACACCCGTCAGGATCGCGGTTGGCAGCTATCTGCAAATGCCCCAAGCGAGGCTTCTCTTTGAGACTTCTCGGTGAACACCCTATCATGGAGATCGTCCGGTGTAGTAACCCTCTCCGAGGGAGCAACGCTGTGAAGCATTTTCGTCCGATCGGAGCTTGCCTCCGACGCGTCCGGATCTGAGCCTGCCTCCGATGCGTCCGATCGGAGCTTGCCTCCGACGGACGCCGTTTTGGCGTACTAAAAGTGCAGCTCAGACCTTAACGTACCGCACTCCGCTCCCGCCTCGACCGCCT
>JANMHA010000399.1:0-70081 GCA_031374925.1 Pirellula sp.
ACGCTCGGACTACTTCGCTCAGACAAAGCACTTGCGAGCCAGCTTCTGTCCTGGTTGGAACATCTTGCCTCCCGAGGCTGCCATCTCACGCATTCGATCGGGCGATCCGGCGCCTCGGCTCTTTCCAAAGTACTTTTTGAAATCCCATACCAAATCGATCCACATTCCAGCATCTATGCCAACTCGTTCCAAAACAGGCGCATAGTCCGCAGGAATCGATCCTTTCTTGTCCGATCGCTTTTGTTGACCTGTCCAAACCAACAATCGCAAGTAATCCTCGACGCTCATGTCCAAGAACCCCTTGTCACTCGCCCGAAGCCCTTCTTTGCTCGCCATCGGACCATGCGATTTCCGATCCAACGTTAACGGTGCCAACCAAGCGTCTCGCAACACTCGCGGACCCTTTCGCTTACGAGCCTTCTTGCGAGTCTCCCGCAACTGGTCTGGGGACAAGTCACGCATCATCTTGGCCGCTTCTTCGCGCGGCATCGCACGCATCTGCGCCGCAGAGGATTCGACTTTCTTTCCTGCTTGAGCGGCAAGCCGGTCAAAGGCCGACGTGAAATCGGATTTCTCAAGCGATTCAGCCATAGCAGCGCGAATCGGATTCAAATCGACATACATACAACACGCCAGCAAGGCCGCCTCGTCGATGATCCTTTGCGCTTTAAAGCGTCCCTCCCAAAAAGAACCCGTACAGGCGTCGTCCCGGTTCGCAAGTCGAGCAATCGGTTCGGAAAGTGCCCGCATAAACCAAGAGATATCCGAAAGCCTCTTTCGCACCAAAGCCAATCGTTTTGGATCTTTCGCCAGAGCATCCACATCGGCAGTGGTAGGATCCCCAAGTTGATCTTCGATCCGTTTCCCAGGGAAAATCTGAAGCCAACGCAAAGCGACTTGCTTATCCGACCAGGTCTCGACGACGTCGGGTCGATTGCGCAAAACAACGTGCAGGTGATTGGAGAGAATGGCGTACGTCAAAACATCGACGGCGAAGACGGAGGCAAGTTTTTCAATGCGTTGTCGAATCCACTCTTTTCGGTAGGAGTATCTTTTCCCGAGAAATCGTCGACGCCGCTCAAGTACGCCCTGCGAACGCAGCGCTGACAGACGTGCAGAATCGAAACCTCGGAAGGGCTGTAAATCTCAGAACGTAGCGGCCTGGGCATTTTGGCTCTCCTATCTGTTGCGACTGTTCTACCAACCTGATGCCAGAGAAATTCTACCGACCCGCCATCCATCAGGCAAGCAAAAAACGCAAAAAGTGGGTGGCACTGTTCGAACCTGTTCGCTGTTCGAACTTGCGCTTCGTGCTAGGTAGTTTTCCATCTGCCGCTAGTCCTAGTGACCGCTGGGGAATAGTCCCGGGGCGATGTCCAGCGAAAACTTCACGGCTGGGTAGAGACTTAGTTCCAAAGTAATTTTTGCAAAGAGTTCGACCCCTTTGTGCCCCTCCTTGAAACCCGCTTGTCCGACCAATGCTAGCTTGACGAGGTCGATGCCATTGACCGTCTTCTTGATCTCTTTTTTCAATGAGAGGGCACCAGTGACTTCGATCCCATGCCCGAACGTGTATTTGATCTGACCTTTCGGGGTGACTGCACCGAACCCAAGAGCGAGTTCCGCCCCAAAGACCGCGGCGGTGGCTCCTTTGTTGACTTGGCCAAAGAACGTCAGTTTTTGAACCAAATAGTCTTTCTTCTTTGCTGCAACTTCGACAGCGGTCAAAGCAAATGTGGTCGCAGACGAAGTGGTTCCGCCGATTGCTGTCGCAAGTCCGGCGGCGGGAGCCGCGACTCCTAGAGATAACACCACCTCGGCAAAGTAGTAAGCGATCATGGTTGCGGTTTGCGCAACCTCCAATGTCGCTTTAGAATATTCATAGGCTCTCTTCACTTGGGAAATCTTAAAGGAGTTATCGAAACCCCGGATAATTGCGTTCACAATGCTAAACTCCCCTAATCCTGCGAACAGGCCGCTAGGGTCTGTCCTATTGACTGGGTCTGCGTTCGCATAAAGATATCGCTGGCGACTATTTGGATCCGCTTGGACGCCAACGAACGGATCAGCACTTACAAATCTGCCTATCGATGGGTCATACCATCTCGCACGGAAATCGTTGAGTCCCGACACTCGTGATTGTGGCTCGCCAACAAATCGCAGTTGAGAGCCTGAAGTCCCACTTGAGGAGATCACATTGCCGAACGCATCGTAGCTGTAGCGAGCTTGAACCAATCCAGCAGCGTCCACAACGGCCACAACGGAGCCAAGTCGATCTGTCAGCATAAAGCTCGAAGCGTCTCTCACCTCACCGACCAGTGAGACACCACGAACATAAGAGACGATGAGCAATCCCGATGGCCTGTATTCCACTGAAACCTGCGACAACTGCCCGTTGAGATTAAGCAAGTAGCGGGTCTCTCCGCTGGCATCCAAGGTCGCAACTCGCTGACCATCGGCGTTGTATCGGTACTGCTCGGTCAACGTACTACCAGAATGCGTTGTCTGGGCTCGTATCATTCGGTTCGCGTCATCCCAAGTATAATCCGTGTGATCGTCGCCGATCTGTCTGCTGAGTTCGTTTCCTGCAAGGTCGTACGTATGGAGGGTCAAAACGCTACCGGAGTGGCTCCTCAATAGTCGGTCATTCGAATCATACTCGTACGAAGTGCTTCCCGTCGCGTCGGTCTTTGATAGCCGGTTACCGACCGCGTCGTAGGTATAAAACACATCTTGCCCCCCAATGACGTGCTCTCGTGTGATGCGGTAATCGGCGTCGTACTCATACTGAACTCTTTCCCCATTTTCGGTGAGCTCGACGACCCGACCTGTATTGTCCAGAGTGTAACGGAAATCTGTCAAAACGCCGGCTGGGCCATTCGCCACCTTGTGGATCAGTCGTCCATTGGTGTCGTATTCCAGACGTTCCACAACACCATTGGCATAATTAGTCATTGTCAGTTGGCCAGCACTGTCATAGTGATAGCTCGTGGTCTTTCCATTCGGGTCCGTCACCGATGTCATACGACCATTGGCATCGTATGTGTAGTCGACTGTTCCACCCAGGGTGGTCATCGACAAAGTCCGACCCGCGTCGTCGTATCGAAATTGGATCGCTTGACCATCCGGTTCGGTGCGTGAAACAAGTCGATCGCGAGCATCATACGTATATCGAGTAACCCCTCGAGGATCCGTGACGGTGTCAATCAAACCAGTGGGAGCATACGTGTACGAGAATAATTGGCCATCGGAACGTGTCTCGGTCGCGATTTGGCCCAGTACGTCATAGGCGTAGTCGATGGTATGACCATTTGGATCGATGGTTCGTGACACTCGTCCCATCGAATCGTATTCTTTACGCCATGCTTGTCCTCCTGGCAAGATGCGGGCCGTTTCTCCGCCGAGGATGTCGTACTCGAAGCGTGTGATATGCCCGTTCGCGTCGGATTGCGTTGACAGCTTTCCTCGTGTGTCATATTCATAGTGCGTCACGTTTCCGATCGCATCGGACACCTGCGCCAGTTGACCTCCTGGGGTATACGCGAACGACGTCGTTCGCCCGCCGCTGTCGGTCTTGGAAATGGTCAGTCCTCGTTCATCAAGACTCTGAACATTCGTTGCACCGTTGCGAGCGATGTCGCCGATCTTTCTCCCGTAGGTGTCGTAGAGGATTGCGCTGACGCGATTCAATGGATCGATCGTTCTAAGCAAGGCACCTGTGGGGTCATACTCGTACTTAGACACGTTGCCGAGCGCGTCCACCACTTCGATCCGCCGCCGAGCCAAGTCGTAGTGGAACTCTGTCCGATTGCCAATTTCATCGATTTCAGCGATTACTTCTCCAGCCGCATCGTACACGGTTCTCTTTCGCGGATTGTCTGTAGCGTCGAGAGGTGTCAGATCGGCGAAGACCACGGCGGTCTCGCGCCCAAGCGAGTCGTATTCATACCTTGTCAGTCGTCCGGCAGCGTCGGTTTCGGTGATGAGTCTATTGTTCGCATCATAGGTTGCCAGCAGACGCTTGCCGTCGGGACGAATGGATTCGATCAAATTCCCGGCCGCATCGTAGACATACGTAGTTTTGTTCCCCTGCGCATCGATTCGCGCCGCAATCTGTCCCGCCGAGTCATACTCGGTACGGATTGTGGAACCGATGGCATCGGTGACCGAGATCTCACGCCCTTCAGCGTCGTAAGCAGTCGTTTCCGTTGCCGAGACCGTTCCTAAATCCGTCTGTACCCGAGAAGACCGCTTCGTTGGCAAGCCTGTCGCACTATAGGCGATCGTTGTGGTTAGTCCATTCCAATCGGTAGTACTAACGGGTTGTGCCGAGTTTTCGAATCCGAAACTGAGCGAAAAGCCGCCGGGAGCCCGACTCGAAGTCATCCGTCCCGAATCGTCATTTGCGTAAACGGTCATAGCCCCGCTCGCATCGATCGTTGCGACAGCGTTTCCCTTGATATCGTATTTGTTTTTGGCAGTACGACCGAGCGCATCGGTTGTACTGAGTTGCTGACCAAATGCGTCGTACGTGGCGAACGTCGTATGCCCCAGCGCATCGGTACGACTCAGTTCATTCCCCAAGCTGTCCCGGGTATAACTTATCGTACGACCCAATGGATCCGTTTCCGAAAGGACAAAGTCGTTCGCGTCATAGCTGAGCCGAGTGGTCCCACCCAGCGCATCGGTCGTCGCGACAGCGTTTCCGCGAGGGTCGTATTCGATCCCGCTGGCATTGCCCAGTGCATCGCGAACCGTGACCATGCTATTTTCCGGGTCGTAACTGGTTCGGACGGAATTTCCGAGCGCATCGATGGTTGCCGCCAGACGCCCCTTGTCGTCGTAGTCGGTACGAATCCCTGTTCGACCGAGCGGATCGACTACTTTATCAAGGACATGGGGTGAATTGGATTTGTAGACAAACTCGGTGGTTTTTCCCGTGCGGTCAGTTACCTTCACGAGATCACCCCGAGTACTATATGCATACTTAATGCTGTTGCCGGCTGGATCGATTGCTTTCGTGATGCGTGATCTGCTATCGCGATCGAATGTAATACGAACTCCTCTACCGCTGATGCCATCATCTGAAAATGAAACGGCATTCCCATTGCGATCGGTCGCTGTCGTCAGCTTGCCACTGTTGCCATCAATTTGGTACCGAATCCCTTCCGAAGTGGTCAGTGTAAAACCACCTCCAAAATCGGGCGAGGCCGGATTCCAGGGGGTGCTTCCAGTAACGCTCATTTCTCCGAACTCGTTGACGAGCAAGTAGCCGCCGCGGACAGTCAGCGTGTCAGTCACGCCGCGATCTGGCGTGAAACGAGGATACGCAACGGTCAAGCCGGATTTCAATCCGAATCCTGGCAGCACGCGGATATCCGGAGTGAACGTAAATCCTTTGCGCTGTCCCCCCGGCAGTGTTATGTAAACCTTGGTGTCGAGATTGAATGCGCTGTAGATTCCGAACTGCTCCAATCCCGTCTTGGGCAAGTTGGTTCTCAAGTTCGTGTTGCGAAACTCGAGACTCCATCCATATCCAAAATCGCTGTCCCGATCGGCTCGCAAAGTATCGTAGGTCCGCGCCAGTGTGATCGGAATGCCTGCTACCGGAATGGTGATGTCGGTGAAACTCAATCGGAAATTGCCGAGCTTGAAATTTCCCGTTACGCTGAGCGGCATCTCGTACTTGGTCGTCTCATACACGTCGTCTTCGACCTCGACTCGGAGAAAATACTGATCGTTGTCGAGAAGCGTTGTGTCCCAAGTACCAAGATTTCCATCCTGTACTCTGCTCGTACTCGTCTTGATGATCTTGTACTCGCTGCTATCCGCGCGGCGATAGCTGAGTGTGTAGCCGACAAAATTGTCGCTGAGCGCTGTGCCCGTGATCGGCACCATGCCTTGAACGGAGCCTTCTACGGCAGGAGAAGTGATCATGGCGATCGGATGCGCAAGATGGGTCACCGCAGGGTCATCCCCAAACGGTTTAAACTCAAAGGATGCCGACCCCGTCCCTTGGTTCCCAGCCGCATCGACCGCTGTCGCAGTCACGCGAATGACCCCGAAGCCCCAATCTTTGAAATTGAAGTTCGCCAGTCCGTTCGAATCGAGCACGATCGGTTTGTCGTTGGCCTTGACTGTAAAGCGAGTCACACCGACATCGTCGATGGCGCTCGCGCGAACGACCGCCGTCGGATAAAACGGTGGCAAGTTGAATTGAACGAAAACTTCGGGTGAGTTCGCTCGAATCACCGCTTGGCCAGGGATGACTGTTACCCTGGGTGGCGTCGTGTCTGGAATGACCGTGAACTCAATCGATTGATTGGCCAATCCACCACGTCCATCGGATACTTGCACTACCCCAGAGTGAGCACCAATATCGGCGACGCTCAAAGGCCATCGTATACGCCCAAATGGATCGACCGTCATTCCTACAGGCCCCGATAGTAGCTTGAACGACAATGGATCCAGATCGATATCAGTCGCTTTGACATCGTAACGATAGGCACCGCCCGCAGTTCCATTGCGTGGGACTTGGCTAACAATTTGAGGTGCATGGTTTGCTGGCAGCACATTCAATTCATAGGAAAGCACTCCAGCTGCACCCGCCGGATCAAAGGCGGCCACGGTGACGACCGTCGTGCCCAGTTGCGTCGACGATGGCGTCCAAGTCACAATGCCGGTACTTGCGTCAACGCTCATGCCATCGGGGCTGCGACGAAGCTGGTACGTTACCGCTTGGCCTTCGGGATCCATCGCTGACAACGTAAATGAATAGCTCGAACCCACCGAAGCCAGCTTGGGAGGACTTGACAAAACAATCGGTGGCTTGTTTGGCACGCCAGCAAGTACAGCCACCAAGAAGCCTTGCGTGGTGAATCCGCCGAGACCATCTCCGACCTGTAGGACGACCTGCTGTTGGCCCACTTGATCGAGCGTTGGAGTCCACGCAATTTCGCCGGTCACAGCATTGATAGTCATGCCCGTTGGCGATTGGATGAGCGAATAGGCGAGCGGGTCGTTTTCGGCATCGATGGCCGTCACCGAATAGAGGTAACCGATCCCGACCGCGGATTCGGTGGGTGGTACGGAGATGATCGCGGGTGGTCCACCAGTCGCACGTACCGAGATGACGAAGGATTGAATTGTCTCGCCTCCGAAAGGATCTCGCACACGAATCGATACTTGTGCTGGTTCCAGTTGATCGGTTGCAGGGGTCCAATGCACAGTGCCATGTACCGCGTCGATACTCATTCCGAACGGTGCCGACTGGAGATCAAATGCGAGTGGGTCGTTGTCCGCGTCGATGGCCCGGATGTGGTAGATCAGTGGGCGATTCACGGTTGCGAGCGCCGGTGGTATCGATGCGATGCGAGGTGCATTATTAAGCAAACCGTTGCCGACTTCGATCGCGAAGCTTTGATCGATCGTTCCACCTCGCCCATCGTTGGCTCGGACCGTGACGCTGTTCGAACCCAACTGCGAAGCGGTCGGTTTCCATAGGATTTCGCCATCGGCTGAGACGGTCATTCCAACCGGGCCACTGACCAGCGTGTACAAGAGCGGGTCGTTGTCGGGATCGGATGCGTGCAGCAATCCGAAGTAGTTTGTGTTCGACCGAGTTGAACTTCTTTGGACCGAATCGAACAAGGGCGGCGCGTTGGCTCCAGCAGCCGAAACAAGCACGTTGAACGATTGATTCGTTTGTCCCCCGAGGCCATCCCGTACAATGACGTTGAATCGCTGCGAACCCAGTTGTGTGATCGCAGGTGTCCATTGAATACGGCCAGTTGCTGCATCGATGGTCGCCCCACTCGGTGCTGAATTAAGTTCATAGCTCAGAGTCGTTTGCTCAGCGTCTTGGGCGAATGTATCGTATCGGAAAGCGAGACCCACGAACGCATCGTTGGTCGGCAAGGAAGTGATGATCGGAGCTGAGTTCGGTGCTATGACATCGACATTGAATGATTGCAAGTCGACAGCCCCTCGGTCGTTGACAGCTCGGACAATGACCGTCGTATTGCCAAGTTGATTTATACGTGGAGTCCATGCGACCGCACCTGAGTCAGGATCGATGACCATACCTGCTGGGGCGTTCGAAAGGTTATAGGCGATCGGTCGATTCAACGGATCGGCCGCGCGGGATGCATAGCGATAGGTTGCTCGGGCGACCGCGATCGGAGTAGCTACCGTTACAAACCGAGGGCGATTTTCATCGTTCGCATCGCGCAAGGAAACTTGGAAGTCGTTTCCAGTCGATGAGCCGCTGGCACCTAGGTTTACCGAATACGCTCCACTCGTAGGCAAGCTTGTGTTCCATCCGCTCGGTGCATCGAGCCGGACCGAATAAGTCCCCGCAGCCATGCTTGCAAAGACGTAATTTCCGAGTCGGTCCGAAGTGGTAGTTTCTTCGTCCACATCACGAACCTTGTTCCCGTTGTCATCGATATACACGTCCCATCGAGCGACGGACGGATCGGGTGATGTGATCGCGCCTCGGATTTGCCCGAGACCTAGCGGAGTGATCGAAAAGTCGGCGACTGAGTTTTTGAAGGCCTTGATCGTTACTGAGCGATTCGGTGGAGTGACGAATCCGGCTCGGGGTTCGATCGCGATTGCGTAGGTGTTCGTCAATAATCCATTGATTGCATACAATCCACTTACATTCGTATTGGCAAAAGGCTCATCGGAATCGCGATATCCATTTCCGTTTGAGTCTGCAAAGACTGTCCAGCCAGACAATGGTGCGTTGTTGTCCCTTTGCGTGATCGTGCCTGATAGGGAGTTTCGATAGGGTGGGACAACATCGACCGAGAAGGTTTGTTCGTCAAAACCGCCCCGACCATCTTCGGCTCGAATCGTAAATGCCTGCGACTGAGGCCTTGCAATCCCAATCGTTGCCGAAGGCCATTCGGCATTGAACGTCGTTCGCTTGCCATGAATGGCATTGATGGAAGAGTCGGCAACGGTCTGCGCATCGCCGTCATGAAATCGATAGTCAGCGACGAGCCCCGGTGTATCGGACGCCACGTCGCGAACGAGGTTGGCTTGAATGTCGGCTTGCGATTGTGCGATTTCCCAGAGTCGAACTTGTGATGCTGCTCCGACGAACCGATCGCCTCCTCGGAAATACGATCCGAACTGTAGATCCGAGGTGTCGTAGGTGATATGGAGATTGGTCGTCGTATTGGAGACAGCTCGTCCATCCAGATACAAGGTCAATACGCCCAACGTATCATCGAACGACATGGCCAAATGATACCAGTGCCCGACGTCGGGCTTCCATGCATAGCCTGTTTGCGCGTAAGCCCGTTCGGATTTTGCGATACCACCGACTTGAGCTAGAAGATAGCCCGACTGAAATCGCAACGCGTAGGAGTTGGGATCGTAGAAGTTGCCGTTGGGTCCTTGTTTGTAGATGAAGGATTGGTTCTCGGTACTGCTATCGACTCGAAACCAACCTTCGAGAGTGAGCGACGCGGTTCGGAGGGCTGGTCGATCGGCAACGATGACAACGGGTGAAGCGTACCGACTGGTTCCGTTGTCAAACTGCAATGCGCTTTCACGCGGATCCCATTCTAGCTTTCCGGTGATTGGATCAATCGATGCACTATCGGGGCCTGAGACCAATCGATAGCGAATCGAATCATGATCGGAGTCGACGGCGCGAGCCGAATAGCGAAGAGGTTGCGAAGCATCCAAGGTTACTTGCGGTGCCGTAACAATGACGGGACTTGTGTTGGTTTGTTTAGGGGCCACACCGATTTGAAACGTTTGAGTCGCAATTCCGCCACGGCCATCGGAGACTTGAATGGTGACACCATTGGTCCCGATTTGATCGGAGGTCGGAGCCCATACGATTTGGCCTGTAGACGAGTTGAGGATCATGCCTCCGGGCCCGTTGCTGAGGTCGAAGCTCACCGGATCGCCATCCGGATCGGTTGCCGTGACAGTGTATTGATAGAGCTGTGTTGGATCGTACTTGTTCAGAATCACACTGGCCGTTGCATCGCCTGCGTTGGTCACGAGCAGATCGATACGTCCGTCGTTATCGGTGTCTTGTGCGACGATGGTTGTCGGTTGGGTACCGACGCGGATCGATTGTGGTCGAGCGAATAGTCCGCTTCCTCGACCGTACAACACGGCCGCAACTCCTTCGCTGGGCAATGTCACGGCTAAATCGGTCGCGCCGTCCTGATTAAAGTCTCCAGCAGTTACTCCACCAGCAGAAGACGTCAGTACGACATACATGGGGGTATCGAAGGTTCCGTTGCCGTTGCCCGGCATGATCATGATGCGTTTGCTGTTCGGCAACGACAAAACAGCATCGAGTTTTCCATCCCCTGTTGCGTCCGCGATCGTTACGGCATTCGGCTGATCACCCAGAGGGATGGGGACGGGTGTGTAAAAGCCACGACCGTTTCCTAAGAGCAAGTAGGCCGCATTGGTGCTGTCGTCTGCGATCAACAGATCCGCAATTCCATCGGTATTGAGATCCCCGACGGCCATCGCCACCGGAGACATGCCAACTGGAATGTCGGTGCGGACATATCTGTCGTTGCCATCATTGGCGAGCAACGTAACGCTTCGGCCGGAACGATTGGCGGTGACGAGGTCGAGTTTTCCGTCACCGGTGAAATCGCGTGCAGCGAGTGCGATCGGTCCACGACCAACGATCAAATCGGGTTGACGTTGGAAGGTATTGTCTCCCTTTCCTCGCAAGAGTTTGAGGTGACTATTGGCAAAGTTGGTCGCGATTAGATCTAGCTTTCTGTCTCCGTCGAGGTCTCCCGAAGCAACGGCCGATAGTCCGGGCTTGGTTCCATTGAGCAACACCGAGTAGCCGCCACCATAAATATCGTTGGAGGAGATCAGGTCCGTGACTCCGTCGCCATCATAGTCCGCTAGATTGAGATAGTTCGTGCCTGAGAGCGTTACGACCTGTTCGAGGTCAACGGTCCCGTCCCCATTGCCGGCCCGAACCGTGACGGACTTTTCCCGGTAGTAGTTTTCACTGATTCCAATCAGATCGAGATGTCCATCTCGGTCGATATCGTTCAAATAGACATGTCGGGAGTTGGATCCGGTACCAGTGACATAGTCGGTGGGTGGATCGAAGGAGCCATCGCCACGGCCCAAGAAGATCGATGCGCGCGAGTAAGCGCTCGTCAAAACGAAGTCCAGCTTACCATCCTCATTCAAGTCCCCGACCGCGATCCACTTGGGAAAAAGCGCATCGGTATTGCTCGTCAAGATGGGAGTACTTATCGGGTCGCTGAATGTGCCGTTGCCGAGTCCGTGAAAGAATAACAATTGCATGGGATTGTTGTTGAGCTTGCCCAGAACGCTGAGCAGGTCGAGGACGCCATCGCCATCGAAGTCCGCCGCTGCGAAGCTGCGTCGCAAATTGTCGTCGACGATACTGACCGGAATCACGTTGTGATAACTGCGAAGGAACGTTCCGGGTGCAGATGGTTGGTAGAGAAACACATCGTGAAATCCGTCGAGGAACGTCCCGGTTCCAGGTGCATTGATCGCGGGATGGAAGGAGGCGAAGTCGGTGTATCCATCGCCGTTGAAGTCGCCGGGAGTGATGACACCGGCACCATAGAAGTTGCCAGCCGATTGCGCGAACGTGAAAGCAAACGTTCCATCGCCGTTGCCTAGCGCCGCGCCATAACCTGCATTGACATTGGCCCCGTTGAGTCCACCCGTCCATACCAGATCGAGCTTGCCATCCTGGTTGAGATCGAACAGAAATCCATCCGATACGGAGTTGTATCCTCTGAGGCCGATAAGGGCGGGGCCAAACGTGCCTTCCCCCTTGCCGAAGCTTGTATAAAAGCCACTTTGATTCCCGGCAACAATATCGACAATCCCATCGTTGTTAACGTCGCCAAAAAGGCTGATCCCTGGTCCGGCGCCATAGGATCGCCGATCGGTGGTGATTTGACGCTTGGGTGCCGCGAAGACTCCGGGCGAGTCCGCATAGAGAATCGTCACTTTCGAAAGGACGTCTGCCCCTCCATACCGAACGCTCAGAGCCGCGAGATCGATGAAGCCATCGCCGTTGTAGTCACCCGCCAGAACCGAATAGTCGTTCGTGTTGTTGCCCGATGCTCCGGTTGGATCAAACGCCTGTTCGTAGGTTGTGAAGTCGAAAGTTCCATCTCCTTTGCCGAGACCAACGTCGATGCCGTGCTCACCGCCCGAGTGCCCAAGATAAATATCGAGGTTTCCGTCGCCGTTGAGATCGATCGGTTTCAGCGTATTGTTGTATGGAATTTGTGCGACATAGGAGGCGTTGCCACTCTTTGCATTGGCGTAGGTAAAGTTAGAACCGTCTCCTGTCCCTTTGTAGATTCCGACACCACCGCCGTCGCTGCTTGACCAAGTCCAAAAGAGGATGTCGGCTTTGCCATCGCGGGTGAAGTCACCGATGGTGGCTCCAAATGTTTGACCGTTGCCTCCTGTGCCTCCCGTGTTCAACGATCTGGATTGCACCAAGTGCCCCGTTCCATCGTTCAAGAAAACATCGATTTGTTGTCGAAAATAGGACGCTAGTACGACATCCGGCCCGTTCTTGCCATCGATATCGCCGACCGAGTTTAGACCGCCGTAGCCCGAGTTGGAGATATTTGCAAATTCCGAATAGACACCAAACGTTCCATCGCCATTGCCCAGCATCACGCCTGCTTGATTTTGCGAAGTGCGAATCGCCATCAAGTCGAGCTTGCCATCACCGTTGAAGTCAGCGATTTGGAAACTGCTGAGATAGGTTCCGGTTTCCGTTTTCGCAAGCGGCGCAAAGGCTCCCTTACCGAGTCCTTTCCAAAACAACAATAGATTAGGACCGCTTGTCCCACCGTTTCCATACAAAGCCAAGATATCGATCGTGCCATCACCATCGAAGTCAACTAGATTGACCGAACCAACTCCAAAGTTTTCAACGCCGGAATCAGTCGTTGGATTGATAACCGGAAGGAAAATCGGATCCTCGAAAGAGCCATCTCCATGGTTCAATACAACAGACAGAAAATTGGAATAGGTGTTATTCGCACTAGTGATTCGATTGAAAACTTTGGTGCGAGAGGAAGCAACAAGATCGATCGCGCCGTCGCCATTGAGGTCCCCTTGGGCGATTTGGTCGATACTTTGACTATCGCCATTCGGTAGGGTCGAAGGAAGCCCTACGTTGACACTTGTGCCAGACCGAAAAAGGCGTCCAGAGGGTTTTTGCTCACCGACGAGAAACGTGTTCGTATTGGAGGCTTGTCCGACGCCGTCGCCGGGGATGACGCTGATCGTTTGATCTCCTTGGTTGGTAGTGACGACCGATGTCTTTCCATTGCCGAAGTCGCCGAACGTTAGACCGGATGGAGTCTTGCCTGAAGCAAGCGTGGTGATCTCCCACGCACCAGCGACCGTCGCATCGGTTGGCGGATTGCTCGTAAAGATGGGTGGTCGATTTTGCAAGCTTGCAACGACTGCGATGGTAAAGGTCTGTTGTACGCTCAAACCGTACGGGTCGCTTGCTTGCAATACGATCGATTGATTTCCGATATCGGATGACGCGGTTGGCCAAGCCACTTGCCCGGATGAAGGATCGATGGTCATGCCCGTCGGGCCTGCCACGATTGAATAGACAAGTGTTTGATTGTCGGGATCGGTTGCTTGTGCGAGATAACGGTAACTCTTTCCAGCTTCGATTTCGCGAAGCGGCAACGACGAGAAGTCCGTTGGAGGAGCGTTCAGTTCGGCGAGCGTTTTGAGCGAGTAACTGAACTGCTGACTTTGGGGATTGCTGAATCGGACCTCTCGAATGTTGGTCTTGTCGTTGGGCGCGAGCCAGCCGGAAGCGTTCGTTCCATTGAGAACGAAATAGGGGCGCCCACCGGGCAAGAATCCGTCAGGATGCATGACGCCGATGTTGGGGTCAGATAGGTTGTCGATGGCGACCACGATGCGGCCCGAGAGAGCATTGCTCCCTTGATTGATCATTTGCAAGTCGGTGACCACGATGTCCTTATCATCGACGAGGGTCGTTCGACCGTAGATCGGCTTGACGTTTGGGGAGACGTCCGTCAACAGGTTGGGATCGACCGGGACAAAGGCCGGGCGGTCCGAAGCGGGAACACTCATGCCGGTAGGAGCGAGCTCTGCAATGTCGACGATTTCGACGCGTCGAATGACCACGCTCGAGTTCGTATCGGTGTCATCGTTGACGAGGCGAACGACGACTTGGATGGGAGTGCCAGCGGGGAGCCCTGTGAGATTGAAGGTGGCAGTTGAGATCGATCCGGCGGGGAGTGTGGTCGTTTTGGCTGCTGGCCCTACGACTGGCTCGATACTCTCGCTCCAGTTGTAGATGGCGTCGCGATTTGCACCATAAGGCAAGGAGAGTGGTTGCCCGGATGGGTCGAGTAGGACGATTTCAAAGGCATCGCGAATGGCGTCGCGGCTTAGGGTGTCGAAGACGGGTGCTTCGAAGGACACGCGAACGGCCGATGTGTCATCTGGCAAAACGATCGTTTGATTTAGTTCGGTCGAAAGCGAATCCCCTTCAATCAGCTTGGGCGAACAGGCTGAGATGGTGACACGGCCTTTTTTCCCAGTCGTGTTCTGGCTGGCCTCAAAATTCCAGCTTGGATCGTAGACGCCCGAGTTGATGGCATTGATAATGGAAAGGACATCTAGTGGATCGACGGTAGAGTTGCAATTTACGTCGAAGTATGGGAGCGATTGGCCGGCTGGCACATCCTGGATGAGTGCTCCGCGATCACTATATTTTGGATTGTTGATTTCGTTGATAACGGTCAAAACGTCGAGCGGGTCGACGGAGCCACCCGGCTCGCCGGAAACGTTAAGCGGTTGTAACACGTTGTGCCAGATGGCGGCAACCATCATGTGTCGGGCTTCGAGCATTTCGATCTGTCGAAAGCGGGCTCGTTTCCTTCGCGAAAGATTCCCGAGGGACTTCTTTTTTTCTCGGAAGAATTTGACGAAGTTTTGAAACAGGCGGCTGATTTGCATGTTTGAATTCCTAAGGGTGTCCTGAGCCATCTCAATAGTTCCTAAGACGGGGGGCAGCAAACCTTACTGGGGAATTTAAAAATTCTTGAGAATCCGTTGTCGTAGCTTCGTCTGGAGGTTCGTAACTCAGAGATGCAGGAATCCGCAGTCGTAGCTTCGTATCTCCGAGACGAAGAAATCCGCCTCGGAGATGCGGATCTACATTACGGAATCCGCAGTCGTAGCTTCGTATCTCCGAGACGAAGGAATCCGCCTCGGAGATGCGGATCTACATTACGAAATCCGCAGTCGTAGCTTCGTATCTCCGAGACGAAGAAATCCGCCTCGGAGATGCGGATCTACATTGCGGAATCCGCAGTCGTAGCTTCGTATCTCCGAGACGAAGAAATCCGCCTCGGAGATGCGGATCTACATTGCGGAATCCCGTTCGGAGATGCGGATCTACGTTACGAAATCCGCCTCGGAGATTTGGAAATGCGGAAAATTCCAGAAACTTCAAGTAAGATTAGAGGCCAAAGGAACTAATCACCTATGAACCACGAATCCGCCGATATGACGACAAACCCGAGTTTGTTGTTTCGTCTTCGTGATATTCGTGATAGACAAGCGTGGGCTCTATTCGTAGAAGTCTACGGCCCCCTTATTTTTTCCTACTGCCGTCGAAAGAGGCTGCAGGACTCCGACGCGGCCGATGTTTCACAGGAGGTTTTGACGAGGCTTTCCAAGGCCCTTACAAGTTTTGAGTATCAACCGGAACGTGGTCGCTTTCGCGATTGGCTTGGCAAGGTCACGCATCGTGAGTTGTTGCAATTTTGGAAACGGCAAGGGCGAGCGATTTCAAGGCAAACGGAGATTGGGCAAGAAGCAATAGATTCGGTCGAAGATACCAAGAACTGGGATGAGCATTTTCACTCGGAACTTTTGCGACTTGCCATAATGCGCATTCGACGGGACTTCGAGGACGAGACCTGGCAGATATTTGAACAACTCTGGTTCGAGGATAAAATGCCGGCGGATGTCGCTAGTACTTTTGGAATCCATATGGGGAGCGTATACGTGGCAAAGTCGCGAGTGTTGAAACGACTGCGGGAAGAAGTACTGATGCTGAGCGATGATTTGCCATTCCTCGAAGGAAAAGAATCGTCCCAGGGACCAGTTTGAAAGATGAGTTTATTGCCGGTGTTAATGCGAGCCAATCTGCCGCTCGTCTAAGGAGTGTGTTTCGAGTATGAACTGTCCCAATTCCAGCCAACTCGCAGAGTTGCTCGCGAATGCCGATGTTGCTGACCATCGTTCAAGTGCATTGTGGAGTCATCTCGAAACCTGTCGATCCTGTCAAGCGAATTTAGATCGCCTCAGCGACGACATAGAACTCACTCGATGGCGCCGCAGCCTAGCCAACAACGAAAGTCCTGGGAAAGAGAAAATAACTCAAGACGTCCCCGCATGTCGAGATATGGTCGAACGCTTGGCCAAGATGGACACGAGTGTTGACTCGACCGTACATCGCGAGACCAAAGACGAAGAAACGCGGCAGTTCGAATTTCTTCTGATGTTTACGCCTAGCGAGTTCTATGGCGACCTAGGCACTTTAGGACACTACCGGATACGTCGCCGAATCGGCCAAGGTGGTATGGCCTTTGTCGTGGAAGCGGTCGATACGCAACTCAATCGTTCGGTAGCCCTCAAGATTTTGCGACCGGAATTGAATGAAACGCTTTCACGAGAGAGGTTTTTGCGGGAAGCCAAAGCGATCGCTGGAGTACCGCACCCCAACGTGATTGCGATTCACGGCATATTAGCAATTCCCTCCACGCCTGCGTTCATTTCCATGGAATTGATGGCAGGGGGGTGTTTACAAGAACGTTTGCGACAAGCGGATGGAATTGCACCGCGGCAAGCGGCTGAATGGATCGCTCAGATTGCCGACGGACTATCAGCAGCTCACCAAGCAGGACTGATCCATCGCGATATCAAGCCCAGTAATATTCTCCTCTCCGATCAGGATGGCAAAATTGCCAAGCTGGCGGATTTCGGACTAGCACGCTCTGTCAGTGTAGCGAATAACGTAACTCAAACGGGAGTGCTTTTAGGAACCCCGTCTTACATGAGTCCAGAGCATATTCTCAACCCCGAATCGGTCGATGCGCGAAGCGATATCTACAGTTTGGGGGTGACTCTCTACGAAACACTTACCGGCGAGGTGCCATTTCGCGGTGCACTTCATACAGTCCTGCAACGGATTGTCCATGACGATCCACCGTCTCCTAGGTCTCTCAACCCGAGTGTCCCAAAGGACTTGGAAACGATTTGCTTAAAAGCCATGCATCGAGAACCTATAAGGCGTTACGTATCGGCGAGCGATTTCGCAATGGATTTACGGCGCTGGCTTGGGGGCGAAACGATTCTTGCGAGGCCAGTGTCGTCGGCAGAAAAACTCATTCGGTGGTGTCGGCGAAAGCCGGGAGTTGCTGGGCTCGTCGGGAGCGTGACCACGCTACTTTTGGTAATCGCCCTTGGTTCAGCGTACGCTGCTCTCTCGATTCGCGGTTCCGAAGCCCGCGTGCGAACGGAAAAGGAAAACTTGAACAATGCCAATATCAAGATCCAGTCTACCGCCGATAGCGCTAAACGCCAAAGACAATTGGCCCTCGAGTCCCTCAACAGCTTGGTTACCAAGGTCCAAACAACCCTGGGGACACGACCAGGGACGATCGAACTTCGAAGCGAGATCTTAAGGACAGCACTCCTGGGGCTAGAACGAATCACCTCCGATTCCGAGTCCATGCAGTTCGATCCTACCACCATCGAGGCCCATATTCGGCAAGGAGAAGTCTTGGACCTATTGGGCCGAACAGCCGATGCCATCGTTGAGTTCGACAAGGCAGTAACATTAGCCGAAGCTGCTAAGGCTCTAGCACCTAAAGACAAATCAACCATGATCTCGTTGGGCAATGCGTTGATGGCTCGCGGAGATGCTCACCGCAAGGCATTTGCATACGACCAAGCAAAGCTGGTTTACGATGCTGTCCTCCCAATCCGTGAGCAAATCGCAGACGCTTTTCTTGAAGACAGCAGCGCACAGCAAGGATTGGCGATTTGCATGCAACGCATTGCGGATCTTCAATTCAATACGCAGGATATGGCATCTGCGGCGGTCTCCTACGAACGACTGCTGGAACATAATCTCACTGCCTCGATGAAGCATCCGGATGACCTAACTTTAAAACGCAGTTTGGGGATCGCACACGAACGATTGGGGACTTGGGCCACAACCGTTGGTTCGCTCCCGAAAGCAAAAGAACATTTTGAAGAGGCGGTTCGCATCAACACCTCGCTACTCGAAAGTGATCCAAACAGCAAACTCTACAAATCGGACTTGGCCTATTTCACAAAACGCTTGGCAAGCCTAGCGAGTGGTCGAGGCGAGCACGATGAAGCGGATCGGCTTGCGAATTTGGCAATCGAGTACTATCTCGCGGTTGCCAACGCGGACCCGCAGGATTCCGAGGCTCGCATGAAGGTCGGGGCGGGCTGGGATACTCTCTATACAGTGCGATTTGCAGCCGAGAAATTTACGGACGCAATCAACGCAGTAAAATCTGGATTGGCCGTTTTTGCGGATTTGGCAAAGCAATATAACACAGCCGCCAAGTATCCCGTTCTAGCCATGGAAGCCTGCGTAAAATTGCTGGACGTTCAAATCCGGCAAGGGCAATTCCTGGAGGCAGCAGAGTCGATGCGTCAGCGCCTTGGGTTCGTGGAGAACTGGCAACAGACGGCAGACGCAGAGACTCAGGATTTTGAATCCGCCAAAGCATGGTGTATTCGAACGGCGAAAACATTGGAGTTAGCCGCACAGGGACGGGAGAGCATCGATGCAACCACCGACGCAGATCCGGATATGGCCTATGCTGCCAAGGTTCTGGCCGCTTATAGGCTGGCGAAACAGGGCGAGGTGGACATGGCGTTTCGTCTTTGTGAGAGTCTTGTCAATTATGCTGCCAACGATCCAAGCTCTGCTAGCAGTGGGCGGATTGGTTTGGCGAGAACCTACGCGGTTTGTTTTCGCCAATTGCGATTACGCAATGCCATAGAATCAAGCTCACCTGAGGATGCAAACCAAGCGAAAACCATGGCACGATGTTTGGAGGTTGTCGGATCCTGCGTGCAGCAAAACCCAGCGTCTCGGGCTTACATGCAAGCCGAATTAGACTTGCAAGTCTTCGCAACAGAACCAGCTTTTCAAGCTTTGTTTCAATGAAGTTGGATGAAGACCTTTGTAACCTACTCTCCAAGCCTCAATAGGTAAGTTAGTCCAGTTCCAGTTCCGATCGCGATGTGTTGTTGGTCCGGTGCCAGAGCCATGCACCAGACTCGGCCAAGCTGCCACTGGTTTCTAATTTCGTTGGGTGTATCGAGGGACCTTACTCGGACAATTCCATCCCAGTCTCCCGAAGCAATCAGCCCCTCATGATTGACTACGACAGCTTCAATACGAGTATCATGAGCATTGGCAATTACTACTTTAGTCGTTTTGTCTCCACTCAAAGAAACGATGGTGATGCCGTTCTTCTTGTCGGCGCCAACAATTACCATCGCATCGTCTCGAATTGCAACACGAATAAAACTGGGCAATGTTGGCCGGTAGACGTCAAAATTACCAACGCGATCTGGTTGAGAATTTTTGTTTCTTTTTTCACCGGAAGTCAATTCCGGAGATGATTCCAGTCGCAAGGAATCTCCCACAATATCAATTGGAATAGATGATGCGTATGCGCGTTTTCCCGATTGGGATACAGCCAAATTTTCGACATAATGAAAAGGTACCTTGCATGCGTCGAGCTCTCTAGGCGGAATGGAATCCACCTCATGCAGTGCCACCATACCTTCGTTCCAACCCGAAATAATACGATGCGAATGACCCAAAAAAGCGACCGATTGCCCCCACAGCGTTTTCTTTCGGTCTTCATCTTGAAACGTGCGCTGAATCAACTTTCCTTCATCGTTAGAACTTAGGTCCCATACCTGAATACCTAAATCATGCGCAGCGGCCAAGTAACTACCATCACGGGAAAATGCTAGTCCCATGATATTTTGGACACAGCCAGATAGTATCCTGGAAAGCTTGGGGTGACTACCTTCAACCCGCCAAAGGAAAACGTCATTCGAAACCTTTCCCATACCCATTTTGGTACTTGAGCCTGTTGCCATCCAGCCACCATCGCTTGAAATCGCGACTGCAGTAACCGAATGATGATGACCAAGTAGTTCGTTGCGTTTCCAATGTCCATCCACTCGATCCCATGCATGAATGACGTGATCCCAACCTGCCGAGTACATTCGAGATTGGTTTTTGTTAAAAGTTACTTCGGATACCCAATCATCGTGTGCTTCTGTCGAGGAAATAAATTCAGGGGATCCATTATTCCAATTCCAAGAATGAATTTTGCCGCCATAATCGCCGACCAGCAATTGTTTTTCATCCGGCGTCAAGCAAATACACCTAGCCTGGTACTTTTCTGACAGCCGCAACTGCTGCTCTGAATTGTTGTCCAAGGAAATAACACCGACACCTTGATTGGAATCTGCATAGAGAAGGTTTTTAGCTGTTGAATCGAATTGCATTATCTCAACACCAGTCCCCTCGAATTCGATTTCGCGGCTTGGTTTCACCTCCTTGTTCAACAAATCCCAAATCGCGATTCTGCGTTTGGGAGTCTCGGGATCCGCGTTTTTAACGCGAAGGTAATTTCTGGTGGCTAGCCAGCGACCGTCTGCTGAGACGGCAATACTCTCGGTTCCCGGATTGAGGTGCGCAAATCCAATTCGCACTCGACCGGTTTTCTTCCATTGACGATCCAGCCACTCGAGCTCCACTAGTTGAGGCAGTCGCCCACCATGGATAACGGTATTGGTAACCCAGACTCTACTACCCTCGTTGAAATGCCGCGCGACAAATTGGGAGTCATCTACATGAAATGCAATTGGTTCCACTGACTTCGACTCAAGATCGTATGTACGTAGCCATCCGTCCCAACATGTTGTATGGAGAAAACGAGAATCCTTAGAAAACCAAACGAGGTCTACATCATCGGGATGGGGAAAGGATCGTAACTCAAACATTGTGTGTGGGTCCCAGACTCGAACTGAGTCGCTACGACTCCCGGAAGCCAAGTAACGTTCATCGGGGCTCAACGCAACACATTTTACGCAATTCGCATGTCGCCCCCGATTGCTGCCCAGGACCGCCACGATCTCTTTAGGAAGGGTGCGCTGCGAAGTCTGATCCAGCTCGTTCCGTTCGAGTTTAAATAACGGCGAAATCGGTTTCCCCTGGACATCCTGTGCCATGGAATTGCTATAAAATCGGACATCGGCGATGACCATACCCATAGTCCAGATCGTAACCAGCAAGCGGGAGATTCCAAACATTTTCGTACCATGCTTCATGGAGGTTTGTCTGCAATTGAACCTAGCGTCGAATCCAATCCTATCAGATGTCCAGCGCTTGGACGGTCTAATCTCCGAAATCGACCGCAACCGAGCTGGTTTCATTGGTCGTGCGAATTCTCACCAATCCGGTTACAATTACCCTGACGTGGACAGAGTGCTAGGCAATGCGTATCCTCTTAGTGCTCGAACATTTCATGAGTAGAGTTTTTGCGCGCGGAGTAGACAGGCACACATGATCACCGTAAAAGTTGACGACATCCCAAATCCTACTCCGTCTCAGTTGGCAGAATTGCCACGCCAAATAGGATTTGTCCCATCGGCTAATTCGGTGTTCAAGACGTTAAGTCCGTTGCAAATCAAGCAATACAACGAGACGGGCTTTTTGATGCCTTTCAACGGTCTAGATGCCTCTGAGGCTCGGGAGCTTCGCGCCTTCTTCGATGGAGTTCTTGCCGCGTTTATCGAGCTGGGTAGAACGAGCTACTCCATCAATACGGCGCACTTGCGATTCGCTCGCATTTATCAATTGGTACAACACCCACGAATTGTTGACGCGGTGGCGGATCTGCTTGGCCCAAACGTGGTATGTTGGGGATCCCATTTTTTTTGCAAGATGCCGCACGATGGTAAGCGCGTTCCCTGGCATCAGGACAGCACGTATTGGCCACTGAGTCCAACCAAGACAGTTACTGTTTGGCTGGCTATTGACGATGCGGATCCGGAGAATGCGAACATGAAGTTTATTCCCCGATCGCATTTACACGGGCTGATCGACTACGACGAGACGAATGACGTCGACACCGTCTTGGATCTAGCGGTAAAAAATCCAACTTCGTATGGGGACGCCGAAGTCGATGTGACGCTCAAGGCCGGTCAATTCTCGATGCATTCCGATTTGTTGCTGCACGGTTCCGAAGCGAACGAATCAGAGCGAAGGCGGTGCGGATTAACCATTCGTTATGCGGCGGCAGATGTTACGACTTGGTACGATTGGCACAAAAAGGGCTTCCTAGTTCGCGGCCAAGACCTCGGCGGACACTGGTCTAATCCATCCATACCCAACCACTAGTAGTAGTAGTGGCGAGTCCGTGCTTCGTCCTAATTCTTGCGAAGTCGGCTACCGTCTTTTGCGTAGAGCAAGAAAACTGGGTCCTGGTACACGACTTGCCACCCATCTGTTTTGGAGCCGATTTTGCCTAGCGATTTCCGCACCTGGGCATTGGCTTGAACCAAAACAAGGTCGGTTGGGAATTCATCCAGGACAGCCTGCCATCCAGGCTCAGCGTCATAGAACTGG
Organism: Pirellula sp.; assembly: GCA_031374925.1. Classification (GTDB taxonomy): domain Bacteria; phylum Planctomycetota; class Planctomycetia; order Pirellulales; family Pirellulaceae; genus JBKCUI01. Next base: position 22,787 of record JANMHA010000399.1, read on the forward strand.
TTGTGCTTTGGCAGAACATCGTCGCGGTAAGCAACTTCATATCGCCCGTCGATACTTACCAGTACCTCAGGATAGCACATCCAAGAAACATATGCCCCACTCGCAAATGGAGTCATGACGTTTCCAGAGAAAGAATGGCTTTTGAGGAATTGCACGGCTCCAGTGGGATAAACCATAGCGCCATCCGGATCGGTACTTGGTATCGTCGCCTTCCAAATGGGATGGCATAGGATAAACCCGATGCAGGCAAACGCGGTCAGCGAGGCGCCGCGCATAGTGATCGTTCGACTGTTGATGATGGTTGCAATCGCCGTTCGACCGAACGCAGTCGGAGTCAACCAGCCCGGCATGTATGCCATCCAGACGATGGCGTAGATCGAACCATGCCTCAGATGCTTCAATGCCATGTACGCCGCAACACAACAGAACAACCACCCTCGCAATCGTGTCCAACGACGATTCTTGGCAACGTATCCAAGAGCAAGGATGGACAGAGTAAATGCGATCAGGGACGTGGTACTGTCGTGCGTCATCCATAATGGCTGCCACTCAAGAATTGTTGGCCGTTCCATAGTGATCGCGCGCAGAAGATATGGTCCGTAAAGGACGCCCCATGGATTGATCTGCAATCCGATGACTAAGACCGGCGGTAGCAGAAAATGGTGCCATAGTTTGAAGTAAGCCTTCCGAAGACTCTCAAGGGTCCTGTTGTCTCCTATCTCCGTAAGCCAACGTTCCACCACATGTAGAAACATCATGGCAACGCCAACGACGAAGCCAGCGTGCATATTCAGCCAAACAATATACAACATTGCCCAAGCCACGACCCACCTCTTGCGACCGTGCCAATCTGACTGCTGCATTAAGATTTGAAGGAGCATAAACAACAGCGTGAATATCTGGGCGCGAATCGTTGCAAATCCCACCCAAAGAAGCGGGAACAAGATCGGAGCACACACGCAGATCAACAAGGGATGAGCACCGCCGTTGCGAGCCACACGGTAGAGAGTTGTTGAAATCGCAAACACGAGCAAAATTCTCAGGATGGCCATACCGTCCATGCCTAGTGGACTGATACCGGCACACCAATACAACACCAGTCCTGTCCCCCATTCATGATGCACCGCTGGATGGACTGTTGGCGTAAAGGCAAAGACATCGCCAATGGGAAACGTCCCGGTTTCTGCGAACACGCGAACCAAGGCCATTTCGTGAAATGCATCGTGCGTAACATCGCTTAAACGAGCGATGTATGCCAGGAATGCAATGAGTAGGGAAGCACCTAGGATCGCTACGAACCGTCCATCACGGAGCTGTCCCATTTGTAGATTTTGTTGCAGTGTCATCAGATTGTTCATGTCGGACGCGTTAGCTAGCTGACTGAAATGATTTGTCACATTTTCCGGACTTTCGCTCAAGATTGATCTAGAGACCGTTTTGATCGGTCTTCTAGACTCCCGTCTAAAGCGTTATGGGTCGCAAAGCAGGATGCAGGTCGATCCGTCGAAAAGAGCCTCTCGCGAGGTTGATGAGCAGTCCACTTTGGAGCTTAAAATCGCATGGATGCACGAAGCTTATTCCTAATGATCATCGCGTTGTCGGCATGGTGTTCCACCGCCTCAGCGCAAGTCTTTGTTGGGCCACGGTCCGTTGTCCAGTCGGCTAACTTCCGAGTTTACGCTCGGAGCGCACAACTCGCCAACGAGGTGATTCGCGCTGCAGAGGAAAACCGGAAGCAACTGGCGATGCATTGGCTCGGCAAAGAACTACCCACTTGGCCGGAACCATGCCCTATCCTTGTCAATGACGGTCCCAGGACGCAAGCTAGCGGCGAAACCAAATACACTTTGGTCGGAGGGGGCGTTGCTAATTTTCAAATGTCCGTGTCAGGTACCCCTGAGCGCATTCTCGACAGTGTTTTGCCGCACGAAATCACTCACACAGTCATAGCCAGCAATTTTGCGGCCTTGGGCAAGGCTGTACCGCGATGGGCAGATGAAGGGGCTTGCACGACTGTCGAGCATCAAGCCGAACGAAGCAAGCATGACGTCATGCTGGTCCGCTATTTGAGCGAGGGACGTGGCATTCCTTTTGCCGTCCTATTCACGCTCAAAGACTATCCGCCGGATATGATGCCCTTGTACGCTCAGGGGTACAGCTTGTCCTGTTTTTTGATTTCTCAAGGCGGTCCACGTCGCTTTATCGAATTCTTGGGGCGAGGGATGGAAACCAACAATTGGGATAGTGCCACCGACGAATTCTATTCGTACCCGAAACTAGGCAAATTGCAGACGGCTTGGAATCGGTGGGTTAGCGAAGGTGGCGGGTCCGTAGACAACTACACCGCTGATTCTCTAGGTGTTTCGACGCGAGCTTTGGCTTCTACCACCGTTCCATTCGCAGTTGCTGCATCACCGAGGCTCGATCCTGTAAACATTTCGATGAACACGAGCTCGGGAAGCTACTATCTGGATGAATTCCGGCGACAACAGCAGTCACCTGCTCAACCCAATCTGAATTCGATCGGCGATTCCTTTGTTCCAGCGACCAGGCAAGCCTCCGGTGGGAGTCCCAGCCCAATTCCGCAGAGCGTAGGACTTCCAGCACCTTTCCAAACCATAGGCGGCGGATACGTCCGACGTTAATTCGGGTTGCTTAGCGACACTGCATAAACACACGGAAATTGCCCATATTACTTTTGTGGAAAATCTTTCCATAAGAACAAAACTGGGATTGACCTGCTGTCGAAACACTACCTATTCCGGTAGACACGAATGAAAATTCATTGTTGTGTGACCACGATTTGGGAGTTGCAAGGATGCTGCTTTCAAGGGCTGGGCTCGCTTCGATAATTGATAAATGATGAGCGATTTTTTTGGACTCTGAGCGATAAAGGAGTGTCGCGTTGAAATATTTCAACCCCCTACGAACATTACGGTTTTTGACAGCAATGTCAGCGGTATCCGCGCCCGTCTCCATGCCATTTGGCATGACTGCGACGGCTGGTATCGTAGCAACGATCGCATGCTCTGCATTGACTGCGGTCGCTCAAAGCCCAACGAACACAGCTCTACCACCGTTGCTGCCACCGGCTCAGTCTTATGGGACTGTACCAACAAGTGGAACGACGTCGGTCGATGCGAATGCAAGCGCAAGATCATTTTTGGTCAAAGCACGTGCAGCGTTGAGCGAAGGAAAAAATGAAGCGGCAGCTCAAGCGTTTGCGCAAGCAACGTTGGCAGCCCAAAAGTCCCCCGAGATGGCTTCTGAACTCCAGCAAACGCGGCAACAATTTGTTGAACGCGGCTTGAGCCAGCAAGCTCTCGAACAAGCCATGCGCGTCGCACAAACAGGTCCAGGCCTAACAAGCCGGGCGGCAAACGCATTGCGAAACAACGCTACTGCTAACAACAACCAAGCGCCTACTGGCTTGCTTGCTTCCAGTCCAACTGGGAATGCGACGGGCAACGTCCCATCGACATTGCCAGCCACGAACGGTCAAGCGTTTAGTCTGCCACCTGCATTGCCACAAGCTGCCTTGCAGCCAGCAGGTCCTGCCAATCCGCTTCGCGATCAAGCCGTAGGGCTTGCGGCCGAAGCTAAATTGGCATTGGATCGGGGTGACACAGTGGTTGCAAGGCAATTGATTCAAAAGGCAAACTCGCTTCGAGTTCCCGATAGCGAATTCGGCCAAGGCCATCTGAAACCGTGGGATGTTTCCTTGCAAGTCGAACGCGCTGAACGACTACGCGGTGGTGCATCTTCCGGTGTCTCGACTGCGGCTGCAACAGTCCCAATGGGGAATGTTCAGAACGCAACCGGGCAGTCCTCTCCATTCGGTAATGCGAATAGTGTCCAACAAGGCGTTTACCAACCGCAGTACGATCCGTCGCGAGTTGCACCTGCAAGTGGTGTCCTCTCGCAATACGATGTCGATTCTTCGGGTGAGGAACTCTATCAAAAGGGCATCACAGCACTCTCGGCTGGCAAAAAGGAAGCGGCTTTGGGCTACTTCAAATCCGCGTGGCAAAAGCGAGCGGAACTCGATCCAGGTGTGTTTTCCCAGTTGAAAGACAAGCTAGCACAGCTGCAATTCAATGGTGCGCCAGAAAGCATTGACGCTGCCAGCCCGGAACGACGCGAAGACCAAGTCAAGCGTCAAAAATGGTTTGCTGAAGTTTCTGGTGAGATCGCAGATGCCGAAAAGATGGCCGGTGCGAACAAGCCGATGGAAGCTCTCGATAAGCTCAAAGTTTTGCGACAACGCGTTTCCCAAGCTGAAATCGATGGCGCTCAACGCAAAACGCTTCTAGCCATGGTGGATCGCGTATCCAACCATATGCAAGAATGGGCAGAGCAAAACAAATCCATGATCGAATTGGATCAGCGGAACAAGCAAATCGAAGACCAGATTCGATTGGATAACACAACTCTTTCCAAAAACGATAAACAAGTCCAAACGCTGGTTGAGACTTACAACGATTTGATTTCTTCTGGACGATTCGCCGAAGCCGAAGAGGTTGCGAAGAAGGTACGAGAAATCAAGCCGAATAGCGAAATCGCTGCGGTGCTTTACCAAAAGGCGAAAATCCAACGCCGCGTGGAAGAGCAAGAGTTGATCAAAGCTCTCAAAGAAGAGAGGTGGGTCGATCACTTCAATAGCCTTGAAGCCGCATCGACTCCGTATGATGGCGAGAAAAACCTGCAGTGGCCAAGCGAAACAGATTGGTTGAAATTGTCAAAAAAGCGTTTGCCGAGCAAGGATGACCTACGAATGCTGCCAGCCGAACGAAAGATCCGGGAGAATCTCGGACAACCTTTTTCGGCTAGCTTCGACCGCCGACCGCTTGCCGACGCGATGAATACCATATCGGAGATGACTGGTATCCCAATCGTCATCGATGATCGTTCGATCGCGGAAGAAGGGATAACTACGGACCAGCCAATAACGCTTGATCTGAAAGGGACTCCCATCCAGCTCAAGAGCGCTCTCAACCTGATGCTATCCAACCTGAATCTGACGTACACGATCAAGAACGAAGTTCTCACGATCGAAAGCAACCGATTCAGCAAGAAAGAGTTAATTCCGTTCACTTACAACGTCAAGGATTTGGTCATCCCAATTCCTAACTTTGTAACGGATTACAACAGCGGAATGGCTGGTGCACTCCAAGCGGCATACCAAGCCCAAACGCACATGGCTTCAGCAACAGTTGCCGAACCCAATGCAGTTGGTGTCGAGGCAAGTCGCATTGCCAGCATCAATCCAAACTCATCCGTTCTCGCACAGATGAATTCGATGTCCGGATTGACTGGAATGTCGCCAGGCGCAATGGCAGGTTCCATGCCGGGAAATATGCCTTATCCAGCGTCGGGGCTTGGTGGTGGATCCATCGCCGACTACTCCTCGTTGATCTCCCTGATCGAGAGTACGATTACTCCCGAAGGGTGGCAGAATGCGGGTGGAACCTCGTCGATGCGTGAGTTCCGACAAAACTTGAGTCTTGTGGTGACTGCACCCCAGGAAACGCACGAAGCGATAGCAAATTTGCTGAAGTCGCTGCGAGCACTGCAAAACTTGCAAGTCACGATCGAAGTTCGGTTCATACAGCTTTCGGATACTTTCTTCGAACGCATTGGACTCGACTTTGACTTCAACATCCGCGACAAGCTGAACCGCGTTACGCCCCCTTCGAGGCAGCAAGGATCACCTAAAGTTGCGGTTGGACTTTCCAGCGGTGTGGGCTCGACCGGACCGACCTTCACTTCGGATTTGGACTTCCAAATTCGGAACAACTTTGGTGTTACGCCAGCCTTCGGTGCTCCGGATGCCGGTGATGCCGGTACACAAGTTGGTTTGGCTATCCTTAGCGACTTGGAACTGTTCTTCTTCCTGCAAGCAGTGCAGGGGAACAGTCGTACGAATGTGCTGAATGCCCCGAAGGTGACCATGTTCGACGGACAGACTGCGAGTATCAATGATACGGCACAGCGTCCGTTTGTTATCTCCTTCGAACCGGTAGTAGGTGACTTTGCAGTCGCACAGCGGCCCATTATTGTGGTTCTGAACGAAGGAACTCAAATGAATGTTCAGTCGATTGTTTCACAAGACAAGCGATTCGTCAGAATGACATTGGTGCCTCAATTCACTCGAATCGAGGCTCCTGAGCGCCAGTTTACTTTCCAAGGTCGACGCAGCACAGCGACAGGAACGAGTATCCTCAATCCTGCGGGTACTCAGAACCCTACCAGTAATGCTTCGGATATCATCGAAGGCACAACGGTTCAGCAGCCAACCCTCGGTACGACGAGCGTGACGACCTCAGTCAGCGTGCCCGACGGTGGTACCATTCTACTCGGCGGTATCAAACGCCTCCGAGAAGGACGAACGGAACGGGGTACTCCAATCCTCAGCAAGATCCCTTATTTGAATCGATTGTTCAAGAACAATGCGATCGGTCGGGAAACCAACACGCTGATGATGACCGTTACTCCGCGGATCATTATTCCAGAAGAAGAAGAAGAAGCGATCGGTGTCAACCTCCGACCGTAATAGGTTGGCTGGAATCCCAGTCGAAATCCGATAAAAACCCTTGGAGCAACCTCCAAGGGTTTTTTCGTAGCTTTCCAGATCAACGCCATCCGTGAGGCGTCCGGAATTGTCGCCTTTTGCTCCGCAAAAGTGCGTTAGCGAGGGGCACTTTCGCGGAGCGAGGCGCACTTTCGCGGAGCGAAAGGCGACAATTGCGTGTGGCACGCCCAAAGCGAAGCGTGGGCGTGAGAACTGTGGCACATGATTCTCGCGACTCCCACGCCCTTCGTAAACGGAGTGCCGTGCCACACTTCCGCTAAAACTGCGATGACCGCATGACGCAAACCGAGGTGGCTTCGCGACATAGCCGTTCGATGTCGGCTTGGCTATCGATATAGGCCAATCCTAGGCTTTCCACTTGACTGGACTTCAGTTGCGACATTAGGTAGATGCTGCGTTTGCTTTTGATCGAGCTGAGAACCGCCGCCGCGAATGCATCTTCCAAATCGCTGTTCAACAACTGTCGTTGAAGCTTGTCCTCCGATTCGTCCGATCCAAGTTGCAAAATTCCAGACGACAAGTGCTTAAGGTCAGTGCAAACCACGATGCTGCCATGGGTGTCGAGTTGTATATCGGCATGGGCAGCAGCCCTCGCGACATTCATCCATGACTGTTGCGTCCAATCTCCCTCGACAAACGCGATGGCTAAAGAGTGCTCGGTTGCTTGGAGTTCGCCCGCAGGTCGGATAAGTTCGGACGCTTGCCGAAAGACTGGATCCGGGCTACCGCCGAGAATCGCAGCAACGGATCCATCGCAAGCGGGTACGACTGCAATCGCGAATTGAACTCCCATCAGCCATCCGATTTCATGACTTAATTTCTCCTGCAAATGCAAGTGGTGCGCGTTATCTTCCAACCAAGCCAGATTCCACCGGTGCTGCGTGGTTGCGTCGGCAAAACTAGGAGACATTCCGTACTTGTCGCTTGCGCTCGGCGAATCCGGCGTACGGACGCAATAGATCGGCAAAACGACTTCTGCCTCGACTAGGTCCCGTTGAATGTAGATTGGGTCCGCCGACGCGCTAGCAGCGATGTATCCATGAGAATCGTGACGGGTCGGTTCATGTTTGACCACCTTGATTCCGCCCAAATCCTGAGCCAGCAATTCGGCAACAAGTCGATCTCGCCAATCTTGGTTGTCGGAACCAAGTACGATGGTGATCATCTCCTGTCGCGTTCCATGCTGAACCAAATAACGAGTCACCGCACAAGCGATCGTATTCGCTTCGGGCACACCGTCCTCAATAGCGATGGAGATATGATCGTCATCAATGAGTGCAAGAGGTAAAGGGGGGAATTCAATCGGCTCGTCGAGCGCTTTGGTTACCAAGTCCGCGATGGGCTGGTCGGTCGAAACTCCAGAAACTCGGAGCTCGGTCACATGCTCAGGCAACTGCAACGACAGTTTGCGAACGCCAATCCTAGGCTCGTAACAAGTTAGATTATTCATTGCTTAGAAACCTTTGCTCGAAATAAGTTTTCATGGCGAGAAATCATTTGTTGGACCGAATGCTCATGTTCGACATGTTGTTGCGCGTTGGTCGCTATTCTTTTCCGACGAGGTTCATCGTTTAGTAACTGGTTTGAGTACCGAGTCAAATCATCAACATTACCAAGTGGATATAGCAAACCAGTTTGGTCATGCTCAATCAATTCGCGATTCCCTGGTATGTCCGTGGCTATAACCGCGACACCCGATTGCATCGCTTCCAAAATCACATTGGATTGCCCTTCGTAAAGGCTACCATTCCATAGGATATCACAGTGAGGTAGAAGTTCGTGGACGTCGGTTCGATGCCCAAGGAAAAAAATCTGAGATGCACCTCGGATGTTGTCCCGATACAGCTCGAGCCGTTCGCGGTCTGGGCCGTCACCAATAATCACGTAGCAGACATCCTCTCGCATCACGCGTAACAACTCTGCGGCCCACAGCAAATCCTTGTACCCCTTTTGTGCCCAGAGTCTGCCAACGGAAAGAATGATTCTCCGATCCGCAGAAACTCCCATTCGCTCGCAAGCTTGGGCGCGAGTTAACCTACTTGGTTCCATCGGCTCGATGCCGTTTGGAATCAGGTGAAAGTAATTCGAGTCGAGGCCGTGTTGCTGGTAGAAGTCAATCGTGCCTTGGCTGTTTGCGGTCAAACCGTGGGTGCGTTTTGCGAGCAAGCGATCGATCCAAAATTGAATGGCGTTCTTCCACGGGTCTACGGATCGTTCTGAACCGAGGATCACTGGTACCTTGGCAAACATAGCCGCCGTTCTTCCGTATGCATTGGCCGCGAAGAGCCATGTATGAACGATATCCGGTTTCAACTCTCTGAGCAGTTTTCTCAGCCGCAGCCATGCAAACGGATCCAGCTTAGCTTTTTTGTTGATGTGGTGAACTGCAATGCCGCTTTCCAGCAGTTCGGGTTCTCGTGGCCCAGAACGGCTTAGAACAATCACGATCGCTTCAAAAGCGTTCCGATCCAAACCTCGAGCCAACAGCGAAATCTGCTTCTCTGCACCGCCTTGGTCAAGCGTGGGTATGATTAAGCAAACTCGCAGTTTCATGCTTTCCGTTCGATGATTGAGTTGCGAAACAGGGACAACCATTGCTGTACGCATTCGCTGGGCTTGGTGCGACGCGAGCCTTGACGCAAGGAGTTAGCGGTCGATGTCCAACGTTGTCGGTTGCCGAAAAAGTCCTGGAGTTTTTGGAACAGCGCCGGTTCCGAGGAGTAAAGCTGGAAATGATGGGTGTCGGGTAACCAAGCTCGACAGTCTTGATTGTCGGCGATGAACATCGGTACTCCCGCACTCTCCATCATCGGCAAAGTATATTGTATCGTTTCCTTGGGATTTGAGGCGATGCAACCATCCGCTACTCGAATCAATTCTTGTAGGTCATCGAAACCATCGAATAACAATATCTCCCGATGCCAGCCTCTCGATTTGATAAGCTCGTATAAGGAGTTGGGCTCAACTCCCGACCCTACCACCCACATTCGCAGCAATACGCCAAGATCTAGCAAATCGCAAACGGCCTGAATGGCTTTGCGAAGAGAAATGGCCTCCGAGATGCCAAGATGCAAAAGGAGATCCGTCCGACCTGGAATTAGGAAATCACTGCTGGTTTCAAAAAGCGCATTGGCAGCAATGGTTCGAAATTCGTCCGAACGAACAACCGGATCCCACGCAATATCCCCAATTCTCACGATTTGCGATTCGCTGATGCCTTGTGAGATTAAGATGCGATGCGAATTGGGCGTGGGACAGACAACTCGAGTACACCTGCGGCAAGCATCGGCCATGGCAATCTGCGTCAACTTTTGACCAGACGACAAGCCATAGCCCGCATCCTCCGGTGAGAATCGCGTCACGATAGGCAAGTTCCATTTTACGCTTCGGCTTTGTAGAGCCGAAAGAAGACTATCGGCGCGATCGACGTAGATGCAGTCATAGTCCTGTGCCGACTTGCTTATCCAATGGACGATATTCTTTTGGAAATGGCTCTCGTTCCAGTTGCTACTGGGGGATGGCAACAACCGATGAATTGGAACTTCGCGGCACAATGAGTATTGAGGCCAATTGGAATGCCAACGGGCAGTTAGCACGGTCACCTTCGCGCCAGCCCGCGTCAAGGCATCGCAATGATGCATAAGACGTTGGCAACTATCATCGGTAAATGGCCAGAATCGACGGGCTATGACGAGAACCTTGGGACCTTGCATATACAGTAAAGCAACTTATATGGACGAGTGGTTCTTCAAATCCGAATCTTCTAGCACTCCTACATACGGTAGATTGCGATAAAGATCTTGGTAATCTAGTCCATAACCTACTACGAATTCATTTGGGATTTCAAAAACCACATAGTCTGGGATCGCAGTGACCACGCTTTGTCCCAGCTTATTTAAGAATACGGCCGTCCTTATGGATTTTGGTTTCATGGCGGACAAACGCTGTGTTACTTGCACCAAGGTCTTGCCCGTGTCAAAAATATCGTCGATCAACAAAACATCACGATCCTTGATATCCAGCATCATCCTGTCTTGGATGATCAAGTCGCCAGATTTCGTGCCTCCGCGGTACGAACTCGCTTGAATCAAGCTAATGCAAACTGGCATTTCTAAGCGGCGAATCAAATCAGCCAGCATGACCAGACTGCCGGTCATGATCGCAACCACGGTAATGGGATTTTCCCGATAATGATCCTTGAGCTGTTCTGCTAATCGATCGATGCCTAAACCGATCTGCTGTTCATTCAAGAGGATTTTCAAGATTCTTGCCGTCCCAAAATGGAGCCGCGGGCGCTAGCCGCGGTGCTAATCTCTGCGTTGCTGACGCGGCTAGCACCCGCGGTTTCATAAATCGATCGACAATCGTCGCAACAATGTAAAGGCGATATGGGACTATGTCGAGTGTGGGCTACCGACTCAAGAAACGCTGCGTATGAGCTTTATCCGCCGACACTTTGGCCGAATCGATTATTTTGAGACTAGATAACGTCTCCGCCAGGGTGGTCCATCGTTCCGCCGACATCGAACCGATTGCGGAAGCGTCAACACCGTCCGGAATGCACAGTGGTTTGAGCGCCACCACTCCAAAATCTAGAGCGTTTCTCTCAAGCCCTTGCTTGTTTTTTGACAGAATGACGTCGTTTGTTTCTTTCGGTGATTCCAAGTACTTCTTCCAACCCTCAATACTGGCTTGAACCATGCTCTTGCAAACATCTTCTTGCTTTCCGATTTGACTTTCGGTGGTAACCAGAAGGCTTGCATAGGGGTTGTAGCCTATCTCGGACATCATTAGCTCGACTACGTCGACCCCCTGTTGGCGAGCCATAAAAGGTTCGCTGAAACTGTACCCTTGCGTGGCAAAGCCCTTTTCAGCGACAAGCTGAGCGACAGATCCGAAGTAGGGCACAACGTCCACACCTTCTGTCAGAAACCCTTTGCTCTTCAAAAAAGGGACGTAGGGTCGCGATGCATCGATTTGCAATTTCATATTCTTAATGTCTGCAAACGTAGTGATTCCAGAATCCTTTCGGACCATGATACAACGTGGACCGTTTTGAATCGGGGCCATCAATGCAACCATAGGGACATCTTGATTCCTGGCGATGAGCACATCGTCCGCGTTCGCGACGCCAAACTGAACGCGTCCCAATACCAACTCCTGTGCTACCAAGGTTGTTTTTCCGCCCGGGCGAATCTCGACCTCAAGTCCATATTTTTCATAAATCCCGTGGACTTCGGCTGCATAAAAACCGCCATGCTCCGCTTCTGGATACCAGTTCAAGATCAGCGATACTTTTTTCAAGCCCTTCGGTTTGGCTCTGCCTGCTTTGACATCTTCTACGATCTGCGCCGCGCTTTCCGATTGGTCCTTGTTGAGGGACTGCTTCACGACGGATTTGTTTCCAGGAGCTGGTCCAGCCTTGGGAGCGTCGCAAGCCGAAAAAAACAGAAAGCCGAAGACAATTAAGGACAACAAAAGTCGATTCTTCATTTTCATCGCAGCGGTTTCGAGTGATACATTGTTGGTTGCGAAACTAATTGTAGCGTTCCTGGCAATGCGGTATTCGAATTCGTGAGAATTTAGCCACCACTCTTAGACGACGGTGTAACAGGCCTAAACGTGTGTGGCACGCCCAAAGCGTGGGCGTGGGTGTGGTGAGTCGCTAGCGACCATGCGACGTTTCGCCTCAGTGTGGCACGGCACTCCTAGGTTGTGATTTTATTATTGTCGCCTTTCGCTCCGCGAAAGTGCGCCGCGTTAACACACTTTTGCTGAGCAAAAGGCGACAATAGTCTCAGCCCACTATTTGACAGGGCGTTTCGTTTCGATATCGAAGTTCGCCATGTCCGTGCCACCTGCAGGTACTTCAAATTCCACTTTGCTCTGTGAGTTCCACTCGGCGGGAATAGGATCGACCACTCGATTCGTAGGTGTCTCGTCCGATGATCCTCCTTCGGGGCTAGCCCCCACGACTTCATTGCCGCGGGTCATGATCCGAACAAGATGTTTGCCAATGACGGCACCTTTGATGTCATCACATATTAGTACGAACCGTCCGTTCGAGTCCGTGTAAGCGCTTGAACCGCGACCTGGGTTGGGACTGCTTGGTGTTCCAATTGGCTGAAACGAAACGACTGCCTTATCATAGGGCTTGCCGTTGATTTTCACGACGCCAGACACCGGCGCGTACGATCCGCCAGAGCAACCGACCGCAGTCATGAGCAGCGCGAGCGCGATACAATATCCAGTTTTTGTTGTGAAGTTCATGTTCTCAGTTTTGTGGTTGATTTTTGAGCCACTAGTCGCTCGCTTGCGGTTTGATTTAAATTGGACGAATCGACTACCGCAGGCCAGCGGCATGCGGCGAATAAATTAAAAGTGTTGGTTTACTCGCCAACGACCGCAACTTCGCCGCCAGACATGGTGGCCATGTTTTGGAGCAAATTGATATCGACTGCGGAGCCAATAAACCGAACCGAACCGTCGCCTACCAACCAATTCGCTCCACCGGTATGGTAGGCATTGAAAGCACGTTTGCACGGTTGGTCGCCATAGAGACCAGGTGTACCCCAGCAACCTTTCCGATCCGTTGAGGTTGCGCCATAAGGCTTACCGTAGAGACGGCTTTCCGCTCCGACAGATGATTGGTTGTAGGAGGCGTAGGTGTATGCCCAGAAAGTTGCACGGCTAGTCGTTGTTTGGGAAGTGTACTCACCAACCATGAGCGTATTGGACAAGCCGTCTGTCGCGCTGCTGAACTTCTCCGGTCCACCCAATGATGAAACCGGCTGGCCCGAGACAGTCACATTCCCGACCGGGGCACCATTGTAAGAAATTCCTATAGCATGCAGAAAGGATCGATAGTTTGGATCCATTTTACTGTTGGGCCATAGTTGCGGTTCGAAACTATCCCACGCGCCGTGCCCGATAGTCATATTCATTTTACCGCTTACCGCCCTGTAACTACCGTGCATCCAATTCTGACCGCCAGGCCGGGGACCGCTCGCGGGAACCTCCAGCAAACCAATCAGCGGGTCGGACGGGCACTCGAATGTTGGAACACGCTTTTGTCCTACTAAGGCGTTATTCGTTGAGACATTGACTTCGTTCTGGCGATAAAGCGAATAAAGACTGCTTTGCTCCATGAACGGGAGGATTTCAATCGCCCAGTTGGTGTAGGTCGGAGGACTGCAGCAAGCGCCATAGTAAGTGCCACCGGGTGGCAGTTTCCGTTGCGTGTCGTGGTGCATGTGCAACGCCAAGCCAATTTGTTTGAAATTATTGCCGCAGGACATTCGCCGGGCTGCTTCTCGAGCCGCTTGCACGGCTGGCAACAACAAACCTACAAGTATTCCTATGATCGCGATGACAACCAGCAATTCAACGAGCGTAAAAGCTCTGGAACGTGTTTTGGTAGATCTCATAATAATAAAGCCTCAAACCCAGAAAAAGAACTAGCAATTAGCAGTAGAAAACAACCGCTAATGAGCGTTAATGCCTCTAAAATTACCATACAGTGTTCGGTAGAGCTTTTTTAACGGTTTTCCTATTGGATTTCAACGGTTTCTTGCCGCGATTTTTGAAATCTGTCGAGAATTCGCGAAACTATTTGCGAAACTCTGAAAAAGCACGCTGGTTTGCGAAGGGCAGTGTTGTTTGGTTGACCTTCGTGCCACCAGTGGTTGACATACATCGTGTGGCACGTCCCTGAGCTTGCGAAGGGCGTGGGCGCTGCTAGGAATCTGGCAATGATGAGGCTTTACGCCCTAACGCGAAAGAAGCTCGCTGCGGCGCGAAGATCGTTCTCTAAGACTTGCTACGATCGATTGAGCTTCTGCAAAGTTGGGCGCCGCGGACGCCAGATTAGTAATCTCGTGATGTAGGCGATCCACTACGCCTACTAAGTCATTATCTAGATCCAGAACCTGCTTAAGCTTGGATTCGTCGATCCTAGCACTTTCAAACCAAGACGAATATCCCTCGACCGATGCTCGCATTTTCGATTGTGCGAGCTCAATACTGGATCTTAACTTTTCGCCCTGCCCAATTGCATTGAAGTTGGCCTGATCGACAAGTGGCATCATGAAAGCTTGCAGGTCTCTTTTGCAATCCTGTAGCCGATCCGCCAAATACTTTCGCACTGCCAGGTCATCATCGCGACGTTTCTGTTCCGAACGATACGAACCGAAACCGGGCACGTACTTCGACAGATTGTCTATGATCGACTCAGCCATTTAGGGTCCGAATTCACTACGCGTTTACGATGTCTCGCATCTTCGGCTCAAGATAGCTTACGGTGCTGCCCATACTGGCCAAGTTGCCATACTCACCCTCAGGAATCTGAACTCGATGCCGCTTGCGCAACTCCATAACAATGTCCAGGAAGTCCATGCTATCCATCTCTAGTTGCTCGCGAAACGACTTTTCATCGTCGATCACGGATAAATCTTCATCTGGTGCGATCTCACTCAGAATGTCCAAAATTTCTTCACGGATTTCCGCGGGTGTCATGGAGGTCGGCCTAAAAAAGTAAGTTAAAAAGGTTTCAAAACTTCGAACGGCTAAAACCGTCGAACAATGACGACGGAATTGATACCGAGCATGCCGAACGAATTATTAAGGATGTAATCGACGCGAGGCAACTCCTGCGGCTGATTGATCACCAAGCCTGGCAACGCACATTCCGGATCCAAATTGTCCACATTTATCGTGGCGTGGCAAACCCTGTCTTGGAACGCCGGCAGGTTTCCGGCCAGTTCCAGGGCGCCGGCCGCACCCATCGCATGACCAATGAAACTCTTGGTATTATTGAATCGAAGGTTGGCGCAACCTTGAAAAACATTGCGTAAAGCGATGCATTCCTGGCTATCCCCCGAGCTTGTACCCGTCGCGTGGGTGCTGACAATATCAATTCGGTCTGGCGTCAATCCGCCGCGGTCCAAAGCCATTTGTAGACACTGTGCCTGACGTTCCGGATTGGGCAAAACGAAGTCGGTAGCGTCCGTGTTGATGGCGTAGGAGACGATTTCTGCGATAATATTGGCCGACCTGGCTTTTGCGTCGGACAGTCTCTCCAACGTATACAAACAAGCACCCTCCGCCACAACGATTCCATTTCTGGACTGATCGAACGGCCGAGACGCTTTGGTCGGATCGTCGTGAGACGCTAACGCTCCCTGCGATTTGAACGATGCAAAAATACCAAAAGTATGAATGCTTTCGGAAACACCACCGGCAATGGCTAAATCGCATTCGTTTAGCCGGAGCATCTGCACTCCCTGGATAATCCCTGCATTTCCAGCGGCACAGGCCGCACCAATCGTGTAGTGCGGCCCAGTAATCCCCATATTGAGCGCTATCTCGCCCGCGGGATTATTTGCGACCGTTCGCGGGTTATGGTGATGTGACCAGTAGGTCGTATCATAGTCGTACGCCTTAATGGAATAAATCTCGTTTTCAGTTTCGACATTTCCGTGTTCAGTGACCCCGATGTAAATGCCAACCCGAGACTTGTCCACGTTTGGCCAATCCAGACCACTTCGCTGGATCGCTTCCGAAGCTGCCCAAATCCCAACGGTACCCGCCCGCGTTCCCCGACGCATATCGCGTTTGCTCTGGTATTTCGTGGTTTCAAACTCGCAAACGCCTGCCAAAGTGTCGCCAACATAGCGAATATTGTACTTCCTGACCCCACTTTTGCCGTCCAACAACGATTCGCGGAACAGCTCCAAATTATGGCCATTGGGGGAAGTTAACCCGATTCCAGTAATTACGACGCGTTGATCGTCTGGCAATTGACTGGTTCGATCTGCAGCAATCATTCAGCAACTCAAAATGGAGGACATTAAGAAACGAATTCTCTACTCGAAACTATCTTCTAGACTGAATATTGGCAAGCGCTTCCTAAGTGTCAATGAGGATCTTTATCCACTTCACCCAAAACCTGTACTGCCGCAAATCGGCAAGGTTAGAAGCATCTTGTTGCTTTGATTCGTGCTCGTGCTCGTGATCGAAAGGCCTAAAACTGCCTCGAACTGCCTAAAACCATCGTTGGTAAGGGTTGTGAGCGAGGGACTCGCTCAGCCACGTTTTCCGGGGTCTACTGCCGCTTCAAAATGTAGACGACATCCTGAGTGCCTGGGTCGACTTCAATCTGTTCGTCGATGTCATACCCAAAATCATAAGCTGCCTCGATGGACCACTCTGGGACTTTTTTGATCATCGAAGCGAATTGCTTCCACGTATAACTTCTCAATGCCAAGCAATCGTCGATGCGAATCGAACCCGTGGGGCGGTAGATTTCAAACCTTAGATTGAATCGCTCCATCCTGGCTTTGACGTCCTTGTCGCGAGGCCACATACGCGTATTGATCTGCAAATTCCCGCGCCTGGCAACCCAACTCTCCGTATCCGAAGCAATGCCCTCCATCGGCGTCAAATGAAACCCTAATACATAGATCCCACCCGGTCGCACTGCCTGGGCCATGGCTTGAAAGTGAGCGATCGCAGCCTTTTCAGTGCTCAAATGGCGAAAGGAGTTGATCGTATTGAAAGCTGCATCAAACGGTTTCTTGACCGAAAAGTCACACATGTCTGCGACCCATGCCGATTGCCTAAGTTCATGCTTTTTTAAGCGGGCGTTGCAATACGCAATCGCCTTCTCATTCAAATCCAAACCTTCCGCTATGTACCCTTTCTTGGCCATTCGAAATAGCAGTCGCCCCGTTCCACAAGCAGGCTCCAATACCCGCTTGGTCTTTCCATCCACATGCTTTTTGAAGGCCGCCTCTAAAAACTTGAACTCAGCAACCCAGTCGCTGGCAAAGACCAAGTCGTAATAAACGGGGTAGTCGTAAATGTTGCCGCTGACTTGTTCCATTCAGAGTTGCTCTTCAGAGTGATAAAGTAATACGGTTCAGAAGGGTGTCGCGCGAATTGCGCTGGCTCAATTCAGATTCAGATTCTGACATTCACAAGCAAACTTCACAACCTCCCAGGATTTGGACGAACCTCTGCGACGCCAGGCTCGGCAGGAGCCTCGCATTCCCATTGTTTTCAATCGCCCATGCATCGAAAAGATGTTTACAGGAGTGGAGCGTGTCTCCCTCAACTAGGTTGAGTGGGAGCTTGTCTCCCCTCGACCTTGTTTTGGCGTCCTACCTAGCCGCACGCTAACCGACGCACTCCGCACCCGCCTCCACCGCCTTGGGCGGTCGAGGCGGGTGCGGAGTGCGAGAATTCCCTGGCTGAACTGCCTTAGGGCAAGCGGCGTTGGGAAAGCTACCAATCATAACCCGAAACGTAAGTGAGGGACTCGCGATATTGTCCCTCGCTTACGCTTCGGGTTGGGATACTCCACTCTGCCGCTCGCCTAGTAGGACGCCAAAACGGAGTCCGTCGGAGGCAAGCTCCGATCGGACGAAACCGTGGCGCATCTACTGAAGCGCAGATCGTTTGCTCCAATCGGACGAACCGTCGTGGTACTCGCTTTGGCTAGTGATTCTAGATCTTCAGGAAGATGCGTTTGCGGTACAACCAAAGCAAAATCAACCACATCACTCCCAACGTCAGCGTACCCATAACCAACGTTTTCATGGCTTGCGGATTTTCTAATTGAAACCACTTGGACAGAAAACCATTGAAATTCTCGATGGGGTAGCCGAAATGTCGCTCGATGGCAAATCGGATCGGTTCCTTCATCGTCCAACTCATGACATAAGCGGCGATCGAGTTGGCTCCAATGACCAGGAACGGGAATCCCCAACGCTTATAGCCACCGATATCGCAGATCATGTTTAGCATCGCTAGCCAAACAAAGCACAAACCGCCGCTCCAAAGGGCCCATGTCGGCGTCCAAATTCGCTTCACGATAGGACACAAACCTAACGCGTCGACCACCAAGGCGAGCGAAATGCAGAGAACTGCCGCTGTCCACAATAGTAGTTGCTTTCGCACAAGGGTCGTATCCCACTGTAGCAATTTACCTGCGATCAAACCCAACAACATGGTTCCGAGCGTAGGGATGAAACTCAGCATGCAATAACCGCCACCAGAGTACGTGAATGGCTTTTCGCGGGGAAACAAGTTCATCCACCATCGATCGACTGCCGAAGCGAGGTTGGAATTCTTGTTGAAGTGCGATGCAATACCCTCGTAATGCTCCCTCCACTTGGAATCGACACCATATTCGTCAAAAGGAAAGTCAGCGCCAGGGGCCGGATAACAAACGAATGCCAACCAATACCCAAACAAAATCACCGCTACCGAAACGACTAAGCCTCGCAGCGACAAGCCTGACAACAGGAACAAGATCCAATAGCCCAGACCGATTTGTGTGAGGGTATCATCGAACGTAAAGTTGGTGCTCGGGCTACGGAGGCTTCTTAAAAAAATCCCGAGGAAGACAAGGACAAAACTTCGATTGATCGCATGCAACAACATGTTGGCCCAAGATTGGCCCTTGGAACCGCGAGCCACGATGGACAATGCCATGGCGGTCCCAACCAAAAAGGAAAAGCTCGGTTGGATCATGTCGTGCAACGAACACCCACGCCATGCTACGTGCGTAGTGTGAAAAGCCAACCACCCAGCTGCTTGTGAAAGCCATCCCTGGCCGGTTACGAGCTTTTTGAGATCGTAAAGATGCAGCATTTCGGCCAACATCAGAAACATGACCATGCCGCGATACACATCGACGCTTGCAATGCGAACACTCGGTTTGGAATCAGCGTTGGAAGTTGCCATAGTCAAATAGGAGCGTGGGTTTCGTGGCTAAGCGAGGGTTTCGTGGCTGAGCGAGGCCCTCGCTCAGGTGTTGAATCCAACGAGCGAAGGGCCTCGCTCGTCCACATTTGTCGCCTTTCGCTCCGCGAAAGTGCGTTTTGATACGCGCACTTTCGCGGAGCGAAAGGCGACTATACGCGGAGCGAAAGGCGACCATACTACGTGACCATACTACGCATCCAAAAGGATCTTCTTGCAGACGTTGCCTTCGTTTTGCGTCGAACGTTCCGGTCGGCCTTGATGCGCGTAAACCAGTTTCCAATGATCGACACCGAGCATATGTAAGATGGTTGCATGCAGATCATGAACATGCAATCGATCTTCGATCGCATGCAATCCTATTTCGTCGGTCTTCCCAATGTTCTGACCACCCCGAACACCGCCCCCCGCCATCCACATGGTAAAGCCGTAGGCGTTATGATCGCGACCGTCACCCTTTTCGCTCATCGGTGTTCGACCGAACTCGCCCCCCCAAACCACAAGCGTACTATCCAGCAACCCTCGCTCCTTGAGATCTTTTAAGAGGCCCGCAACCGGCTTGTCGCTCGTTAGACACATTTTGCCATGATTCTTTTCAATGGCGGAATGCGAATCCCATTTGCTACCTGCGCCGTGGTACAACTGGACGAACCTCACGCCGCGTTCGACAAGCCGACGGGCCAATAAGCAGTTCTTTCCAAAGGAAGCGGTCTCCTTGTCATCGATGCCATACAGGGCTTGTGTGCGTTCGGTTTCCTGCGACAAATCGACTGCTTCAGGGGCTTCCGCTTGCATGCGAAACGCAAGCTCATACGAATTGATGCGAGCCTCCAGCTCGGAATCACTTGCACGTTGTGCTTGATGTTGTTTGTTGATTTCGTTTAGCAGTCGAAGTTTGGCAGCTTGCCGTTCTGACCCCACGGCGTCGGGTGTCTTCAAGAAATCGATCGGCGTTTTGCTGCCATTGAGCGCGATCCCTTGGTAACTTGCGGGCATGAAGCCAGCGGACCAATTGCGGGGCCCATTGATAACGTGCCCGTCACCATCTTCGATCACGACAAACGCCGGCAGATTTTCGTTGGCGGTCCCCAATCCATAGGTGACCCAACTCCCCAGCGAAGGACGACCACCAAGGATCGAACCGGAATTCATTTGGCAAACGCCGTTCGAATGGTTCAAGCCATTGGCCCAACACGATCGAATGACCGCAAGATCATCCGCATGTTCGGCCGTATGTGGTAACCAATCGGAGACCCAAAGTCCACTCTCGCCATGCTGGGCCCATTTTCGTTTGCTCGGCATCAGCGGAGCATCGTATTCACCCATCGGGGTGATGATGGGACCGAAACTTTCCGGCAGAGGTTTTCCAGCTAGTTTTTCCAGTTCTGGCTTTGGGTCGAACAGGTCGATGTGGCTCGGCCCACCCTCCATGAACAGGAAGATGACGCTCTTGGCCGTCGGCCTGTGGTGGGGGCCGTTCACGGCCGCGTCCGTTTTTTCAGCTGTCGCAACTTGCTGCATCAGCGAAGACAACACGAGCGATCCAAACCCCGCGCCCGCTTGTTGAAGCATGTCGCGGCGGTTCAAATAGCCGCTGCCTCGAGGATTGGAATTGAAAGCCTGCATAACGATCGCCAGCTATTCCATGTGTAGGAATGAATTCGAGTTGATCAAAACGTGACAGTAATCCGCGAACAAAGCATGCCAAGCGTTTTCGCTGTTCGCTTCGCCAGCACGGATGAAATTCATGGCGGAATCCACATCGGAGGTGGAAGGGGACTTCAAGAAGACTCGCTCATACGCTTCTTGGATTGATGCCTCTGGCGAAGTCTTCTGGCTGATGATTTGTTTGGCCATGTTCTCGGCTCGAGCGTTCACCCAATCCGAGTTCATCATCATCAGCGATTGCAACGGGGTTGTCGTTGCGTTCCGCTTGGCAGTCGATGAGCTACCATCCGGGGAATCAAATAGCGAAAGAAATCGGTCTTGCGAGTTTCGCATGGAGCGAACGAAGATGGATCGAACTGTCTTGGAGGAGTCCAACGAAGCACCTTCGTGCATCGGTTTCAGTTCGCCGGTTGCGGTCAGGATCGAATCCCGAATTTGCTCAGCGTCCAAACGACGAGGCGAATAACGCCACAACCATCGATTGTTTGGATCGAGCTGCAGGGCCGTGGATGTCGAGGCGGGATAGGCCGATTGGCGGTAGGTACGGCTATTGAGTATCCAGCGGTGCAACGATTTGAAGCGACCGCCGTTCTCCGCAAAGTGCGTTGCTAAATAGTCAAGCAGTTCGGGATGGGTTGGCGGTTCCGTCAATCGCCCAAAGTCGCTCGCATTGGAAACGATCCCTTGGCCAAAGTGCTGTTGCCAAACACGGTTGACAATGACTCGCCAAGTCAATTGATTGTCAGGACTAACCATCCAGTTGGCGAGGGCCAATCGTCGTCCGCTGGAGTTTCGGTCAGGCAGCGGGGCGATGACCATCGATTCGGGATTGAGAATGGATGGAATGCCAGGTGAAATCGGCCCGAGCCCTGCTTTTCCAGGGATGTAAACTTCGGCAGGCTCCGTGCTGGCGTCCGTAGCGGTCAGCGAAACCGGCAAAGCCTTTGGCTTCGGTGCAGGAAGTTGTTTTAGATACTCTTTGGCGAGCTGCCAATCGGTCAACTGCTCGTCTTTAAGTACCTTGTCCCACTTGATCTCGTTGACGTCACGCGCTTGCTGAAGGGACGCTAAATGCGCAATTTGCTTTTCGCGAGTCGTTCGTTCCTCGGCGGACTTTAAAAGCGCAGGTCGAACATCGGGCGGAAATTTGTCGACGGCTTTTCGAATCGTTTTTTCTCGCAAGGGAGCTTCAATGGCTTCGATGGATTCCAGGAACGGTTGAGCCGTTTCTCGCCATGCGTCCAAGTCGGAACGATATTGAGCGATCTCTTCTTGGGTGGCAGCGGGCAAGTCTTCCCGTGGGATCAAACCAGAAAAGTAAGCCTGAAGGCGAAAGTAATCTTTCTGCAGCAACGGGTCAAATTTATGATCATGGCATCGGGCACAACCATAGCCTAAGCCCATGAAGGCTTCACCGGTGACATCCGTGAGATCGTTAAGAATGGCGGTCCACTGGCCAGTGACATCGCGTTGGTTGTATTCGTAGATCCAAAGGCGCAAATAGCCACTTGCATCGCGGCACTCGAGTGAGTTTGGATCGATCTCATCGCCGGCCAATTGCTCGCGCACGAAGTCGCCATAAGGTTTGTCGTCGTTGAAGGATCGTACGACGTAATCGCGATAGCGATAGGCCGTCGGTCGGAAGTCATCTTGTTTGTAACCATCGGATTCTGCGAACCGAACCAGATCCAACCAGAATCGCCCCCAACGCTCGCCGTATCTGGGATCGGCAAGCAATCGATCGACCAGTTTCGGGTAAGCCGTTTCGATTGGCTCGGCAAGGCACTCAGCGACTTCGGTTGGCGTTGGAGTAACACCGACCAAATCCAGATAGACACGGCGAACTAACGCCAGCGATTCGGCCGGTTCCGCTAACGCAAGTTGTTTGGATGCAAGCGCCTGATCGATAAACGAATCCAATCGCTGGCTGACCGACTCCTCTGAGTTCCGTTCGATTCCTGCTCGGGGCTGAAAGAACCAATAGGCCCGGTCTTCGTCGTCGAAACCTTTGTCGCCACCCCTTTTAGACGACATCGCCTCGGTTTTGGGTGGCCAGTAGCTCCCCTCGTTGATCCACTGCTCGATCACTTGGATTTTCTCATCGGACAGCTTACCCGATGGCGGCATCTCCAGATCTTTGTAGTGGATGGCCGAAAGGATCAAGCTATCGCCGACCGCTGCCGAATCGACAACGGGGCCGCTTTCTCCGCCTTTCACAAATGCAGCTTGGCTATCAAGCCGCAAACCTCCTTCCTGTTTCTCATCGCCATGGCATCGGATACAGCTCTCGACCAAAAGCGGTCGCACCTTCGATTCAAAGAATCTCTTTTGGCTTGCAACGTTCGCAGTGGCAACATCATTATCATCCCTAGCAGCAGAGATAACCGGCGCTAGCGAGAATGCTACAACAAGCAGACAAACCAAAAGACTTCCGTATTTGCATGCGATCATCGGAATTTCAGCGCAAAAGGGCTTTGCATGGACAGGGGGTGGGAAGTCGCCTAAGTAGGGGTTTTTGGCGGGCAATTCATACTATCGTGTGTGCAGGGTGAATGTCAACCTGCAGAACCTATTGAAGGTAATGCAGACCGCCTGTATAAGCCGTGCTTCTAGCGTCGCCGTAGATCAGTCGCTCCGCCGACTGATGTTTATCGTAGATCAGTCGCTCCGCCGACTGATGTCCTCAATTATGGAACGCTATTGGATTTTCTTTTGTCCTGGCTTATTGCCTAAGTACGAATTGGAATTCAGAATGGCGAACGCGAGTCGTTGCAAGAAGCGTTTTATTAGTATGAACGGGGTGTTGGGTCGGAAAGGTCACTGACCGCGAGTCGCGGAGCGACGCCGCCCACGCCACAAAGTCTGAGAGACTCAACAGCGCGTAACAATCGCAAATTCGTAAGAGGCCTGCCACGACAAATGGTTCCACGTCTCGGATCGCCATACGGTTTCTTGCTATTGGCGGACAACGGCACAACCTGGCCTGGCGCAAGCCAAATGGACCCCGTGAGTGCGGGCTAATTTAGACTAATGAGATGCTATGTAGTATCGGTTCAGAAGTTCCTTCGGTGGATCCATCAAATGGTAGGCACACTCTAACACATCGCGACGGCTGACTTGTCCTATTAATTTACCGCCTTCGACGACCGGTAGTCGGCGATAGGGCGTGTTCAAAAAGATCTCCGCCAGGGTTAACAAATCGACGTCCTTCGAAACGGTACGCGCATTCCTATCCATATAGTTAGCTACCGACAACTGAGGCATCGTGATTTTGGCTCGCAACACATTTCCACGATTGACCATTCCAACTACCTGATCGCCTCGAACGATGGGGAGTCGCCGGAAAGGGGTCTCGATGAAGATCTTAACAATCCTTGCCAGAGGTGTTTGTTCATCGATTAATCGGCTTCGGTCGCAGTCCATGAACGCGCGTACGGCAGCCGACGGCAACGAATCGTAAGCGGCACCAATCAAAACCCGCATGCTGGTCTTCTCAGAAAACACTCCAAGGAAAGTATGATCCATTTCAGTTACCGGTGCCCCCGACACTTTGTTTTTCAACAAACCACCAATTGCACTAAGGGCGTCTTCATCTGGAGAGAGGCAGAACAGTTTCGTTATCATCACCCCGGAATTGCCGATCGGCATTCCCTCCCATTCTTTTACCTTTGGTGTTTCCGAGAGCGCTCGCAAACAGCACTTTTCGGAAAATACTCCGAGGTAGTTGCCGTATTCATCGACGACGGGCATCCCCGAGTGATTCATCTTAAGCAACGAATGAAGAGCATCCGTCAGGCTAACTTTAGACGTGACCGTATGGAGCGGAAAAGCCATTAAGTCACTTGCAACACGCGGAACACTTCGAATTGAGTTCGTAAACACAGCAGACTCCTGGGAGAAGAAGTAGAGACTACCAAACGACACAACAGTTGCATCCTATGCGATTGTATAGTCCCGCAACGCAATAATTCCCTAAAAATGATTTATGGCCCCCTTAAAGCGGGGAATGAAAGGTTCGTTAGCGGAATTGATGCATCGCGCTGGTTCGATCCTGGTGGCATAGCAAAAAGATGTCAATTGCGATTTGATTCGTGTCGCTTCCTGCTTTTAGCGGACAAAGACAAAAGATTGGCCCCGTACCTGCCAAATGGACCCGCTACGGTTCGCGTACGGAGACAATGTACTCCAACGCCCATTCAAATTCAGCGTTGGATTCCAGGCTAATTTGCGTGTAGGGCTCCGGACATATGGTGTTCGCCATACCCCAGAAGTTCATTTTGCTTAGCGGACTGGTTCCCTTGCACTCAATCGTGATGCCGGTTGGCAAATACTTAAGACGAAACTGGTGATCGCTGGTCTTGTTTGCGTGCCCTGACAGTTCCGCAAAAAACGATTTGGTACCCACCAGTTCACGAAAACGAATCGTATTGCCTAAAGTATCTATTGTTTCATCAAAACCTGCCATACGATTGATTGGTTTGATTGCGTACGGGAGATGAAGCTCGTAGTTTGGCCCTACGCGAAAAGGCCCAGCCGGACGTGGTCGTCTTCGCCCTGGGGTTTTTCCAGGATGTTAACCTGCTCTGCGAGGCAGGGCACCAAGGGGTTGATTCGATGGTTTTTCGTTTGGTCCTTGCTCAACTTTTGAGTTCACTCGTGACTGCAATATCCGACACAGTCCACGCGTTGCTTGCAACTCTTTGGTGAGTTGATCGAGACGTTGCTCGGTTTCAAATTGTACTGCGACAATTCTCGATGCCGATTCACCATGGGGCGATCCGGAAACTTGCTTCATGGCGGCTTCGGCCTTTCTCCGACCAGCTGCTTCACGTTGCAGTCGGTACTGTAACTGAGTCGTCTTCTCCTGTAGTTCCGAAACAGCTTCCTCGCACCGATGGACGTGAGACTCAGCCGACATTTGAGCTATCTTCGCGGCCTTCATCGCTTGCAGAGACTCGTCCAACGAGATCTGGAAGTGAGCCAATTGCTGTTTCTGGGCTTCCACTATGTCATTTACACGATTGGCTGTTCGTATGGATTCCTCATACGCCGCCATTGTCTCTTTTAACTTCGTGGTTGCTCTGGCTTGTTGCTCACTTAGAAATGCATTTTCTCGTCGAGTTCGGTTACAGGAATCTTGAGACTGAGAATATCTGAATTCGGCGTCGCGCCGGAATTCCTCTAGCTCGACGATCTTGTTTGTTAGCTCGGCCGATTTGGCCTCCAATAGATAGATCGTCGCATCGCGCTCCGCTACGGATTGCGAAAGCGTAGAGATGGCAGCCTCGAGTTCAGCCGTCAGGCTGGTTTGTTTCTCCGTCAACAACGCATTCCGCGTTTCCGATTCTGAATGGGCATTCTCCAATTCAACGATTCGGTTGGCTTGTTCCGAAAAACAGCTTTGGTGCCGAAGATTCGTCGCATCGCGCTCCGCTACGGATTGCTGAAGCCTAGCGATGGCAGCCTCGAGTTCACCAGTCAGGCTGGTTTGTTTCTCCGTCAACAACGCATTCCGCTTTTCCGATTCTGAATGGGCATTCTCCAATTCAACGATTCGGTCGGCTTGTTCTGAAAAACAGTTTTGGTGCCGAAGATTCGTCGCATCGCGCTCCGCCACGGATTGCGAAAGCCTAGCGATGGCAGCCTCGAGTTCACCAGTCAGGCTGGTTTGTTTCTCCGTCAACAACGCATTCCGCTTTTCCGATTCTGAATGGGCATTCTCCAATTCAACGATTCGGTTGGCTTGTTCCGAAAAACAGCTTTGGTGCCGAAGATTCGTCGCATCGCGCTCCGCTACGGATTGTTGAAGCGTGGCGATGATCGACTGCATTTCGGCTATCGCTAGAACTTGCTGCTCGACCAATTGCTCTTGGTCGTTACGAGACTGCGCAGTCTTGATTTCAGCATCGCGACTGAATTTTTTGAATTCAATGATCTCAATCGTTCGTTCGGCTAGTTTCGCTTCACATCGTGCGATAACCTCGTGATGCACTTTGACGGATTGTTCATGAGCTACCGTTTTCGCCGCTAACATGGCCGTTAACTCGGCTTGCTTTGCTACAAGTTGTGCAAGCTGAGTTTTCATCTTGTGGTGGGTGCTTTGATGAGATGACACTCGTACACAATGGTCCTTCTCTCTCTCATGCAACTGCTGTTTCAAATTTGCAATCAACGAACACATTTGTTTGAATTCAGTGACGTGCTTTTGCCTTATTTTGTTGGCGTCGCTTTTGGCACAGATTGCAGTGTTCATTGCTTCTGTACGCTCAGCGTCTATTTGCTTTTCCCGTTTTTCGAATTGATCGGCCTTCGCCAGGGCCCTAGTAAGCTGATCCTGCAACTCCTGTTTGGCGCTATGAGACTTGGCTAGCCGTTTAGCGAAGTAGGCTTCTCGCTTGAAATCCTGTTTCTCGAGAAGTGCTATCTTTGCATGAAGGGACTCAACCTTAAAGAAATCGCGAGCGTTAGGGCTGGTTAATGCAAAGGAAGTCGAGCTGATTTGGGATTGTGGATCGCTGTTTTGCCACCACATGCGTCGACTCCGGTGTGAATGATGTCAAGTTATCGCAACCGTCATAATCGGAATATCCGTGCTAGATCTTTAAAAATAGATCTGAATACGAAGATAAGTTAAGCTTGGCAACGACAGCGAGCACGGTTGTCGGTTTGTCGGCATGGCGATTGGCGAGGAGTGTCAATAATTCTCCAATATTACCCTTTTCTCGAGAAAGCATGGTGTATATACTGTGTATATGACAATGCACAGTTGGATTACGATTTCGCTTGGCGACCCGCGCCCGCTGTACCTGCAAGTGATCGAGCAGGTCAAGCGGCGCGTGGCGGTCGGCGATTTGCCCCCTGGCACCGAACTTCCCTCCATTCGCGAGTTGGCGGCTGGTCTCAAGATCAGCGTCATCACGATCAAGCGTGCCTATCTGGAGCTTGAACGGGACGGAGTGATTGCTACGCGGCAAGGCAAAGGGTCGGTCGTAGCGGATCGACCTGGCTTACAAGCTTCGATTCAGGAAAGCGAATTGCTCGAACACTTGAAACAGGCGGTAAGCCTTGGTTTGTTGCTGGGGAAGTCCAAAACCGAAATGCAAAGGCGAATCGCCGAGGTCTATGAACAAACTCAAAAGGGTAGCAAATGACAACTGAACTTGATAGTTCGACAGGAACGGAACTCGCCGCGTCGATGATCGATGTGAGCAAATCCTACAAGCATTTTAAGCTTAGAAACATCGATTTTTCGGTGCAGCGCGGTACGGTGGCTGGCTTAATCGGTCCAAACGGGGCAGGTAAGTCGACGACCATGCGTATCCTGATGGGATTGGTCCAGCCCGATACGGGAACGGTTACGGCACTTGGTAAGTCGATCTCATCTAGCGAAGCTGCCGCGAAACAGGATATCGGGTACTTTTCTGATGACATGCGGCTCTACAAACCCGAATCGATAGGCTGGCATATGCAGTTTGTTCGCTCGCTCTATCCCACGTGGGACGAGGCTTATGCGACTCAGTTGCTGGATCGATTTGGATTGATTTCTCAACAGATCGTAAAGGGCCTATCGCATGGACAGCGTGTCAAAGCCATGTTGCTGTTAATTCTGGCAAGACGGCCCAAGCTGCTAATCCTCGACGAGCCAACAAACGGCCTTGATCCCGTTGCCAAGCAAGAGATCCTCACAGAACTGATGCGCGTGGTTGAGGACGATAGCCGCACGATTCTCTATTCTTCGCACAACACACAGGACGTAGAACAAATCAGCGACTCCATAACGTTTATCGATCGCGGTCGGGTGATTGTATCGAGCAACCGGGATGAATTCCTCGAGAAATGGAAACGAATTAAATTGCATGCACCTGAGGCATGGAAAGCCCCGGAGGTTGAGGGGTTAAAGCTTGAGTCATGTCACCGCAATCTGCACGTGCTGTCATTCAGCCAATTCCGCGACCAAGTACCAACTCAGTTGCATGAACCGGGAGTGGTCATCGAAGCTGTCGAGTCGATGACGCTCGAGGAAATTTTTGTCAGTTCCGTAATGCGTGGGCGCGAGGGGAATCAGTCATGAATCTAAGGGCCATTCGAATTTTATTCTTGAAAGATCTGTTTCTCAGCCGTCGTCATTTGTTCGCGTACTTCGTAGGAGGCATGGCGGCCTCGGCCCTTGCATGCAGCTCCAACGGGACGCTTTCGTTTGTCGGTTTCATCCTTGTGGTAACCGTAGCCATCGCAGCCGGTATTCACTTGATCGGCACACTCATGCTTGCTGAGACGACGGATCAAACCAGGCTGTTCGTGATGAGCTTGCCGATCAGCCTCCTCGACTATTCAATCGGCAAGATCTCGGTCGTCCTGACAACCTACCTAATTCCATGGACTACCATGTTCACGTGCTTGATCATGGCCACTTTTGTGATGGGCAAGCAGGGCAACGTGGCGGTTCTTCCTGCGATCTTTTTGTTCTTGCTGTGCGCTTTCATGCTGCAGTTGGTAACGGCGGTGGTTTCCGAATCGGTTGGTTGGACGATTTGCGTGATGGTCGGGTGCAACGTGGGCATGAATGTTTTCTTGATGCAGCTATTCCAAAACGCAGAGGTAGCGGAAGTTGTCAAAAGCGATGTTCTATCCTGGCCCAGCATTGTTTTGCAGATTATTGGCGTGGAACTGCTGATTATCACATTGGCACTCGTGACAGCTTTTCTGTTTCAAACTCGAAAGCGGGACTTGATATAGATGTCCGTTTTCATTGACGAATCCGCTAATGGCATCTACGCGTATTCAGGCAAGTCATCGGTGGAGCCAGCCTTGGAATCGCGAGGGCTGCAGTCACAACGCATCTATTACCTAGACAATTTGCGGGCTATGGCGATGCTGCTCGGCGTTTTCCTACACTCGGCACTTGCGTATGCGCAGCCAGCCCAATCGGTGTGGCTAGCGACCGATTCCAGCGCAAGCGTTCCTCTCGATGCAAGCATTTGGTTCATCCACTTGTTTCGTATGGGGCTCTTCTTTTTGCTATCCGGCTATTTTGCGAAGTTGGTAATTGAGCGAAAGGGACTGAAGCACTTCTTGTGGAATCGATGCTTGCGTATCGTGGTTCCCTTCGTCTTGTTCTATCCCTTTCTCTTGGCAGCCATGTCGGTTGTCATCGTTTTCTCTTTGTCGTATCTGGTTGAGCCGCGGGGCTTGATGGGATTCATTGCGGCAGCAGTCAAGGACAGTTCTGGAGCCCAAAAAAGGGAACCGCTGACTACGATGCACCTTTGGTTTCTCTATTATCTGATGGGCTTCACTGCAGTCGGAGCACTATTGCGCAACGTAAAATGGTTGAAGTTGGAAGGGTTGTTTCATAGTCCAAAATTGCTGCTTCTTTGTCCGTTGATTTTGGTACCGGGGGCGTTGGCCGCGGGGGCTCCGATGCCTGCACCGGAGTCATTCATTCCGCAGGGTTGGCCGTTCGCGTTCTATGGTCTGTTTTATTTCGCCGGTTGGCAGTTGTTTGGGAGAGAGCAATTCCTTGATTCTTGGCGTCCGTATGTCTGGCATGTCGCGGCGATATGCATGCTGATGTTTGTGCCGTACTACATGCTGATGCCCGTGTTAGACTTGAGTACTATCGTGGCAGGGACGTCGGCACAGAGTTTTTGGATTCGCGGCGTGGAGGCATGTCTGACGGCTTACTTGTCAGTGCTGTTAACAATCACGTCACTACTTTTTGGGCAACGCTACATCGCTGGCAGGAATCCTTTTCTTAGCTTTGTCGCGGACTCCTCCTACTGGGTGTATCTCCTTCACTTGCCGATAGTACTTTTTCTTCAGACACTCCTAGTACCCCTGGCATTGCCATGGTGGCTGAAGTTTGTTGCTGTGCTTTTAGGTACGATGATACCTTGCATGGTAACTTATGTCGTTTTCGTTCGTTACACACTGCTCGGCTGGTTGCTGCATGGAAAACGCGCATTTCCTTGATCGAGGTTCGTCCGTTGTTACGCGATGATTCCTTGGACCACCTCTCCAGCGACGTCGGTGAGTCGAAAATTGCGACCGTTGAATAAGTAGGTCAATTTGGTGTGATCCATTCCCAAGAGTGCCAGAATCGTGGCGTGCAAGTCGTTAATGCTCACTCGATTCACACTCGCCTTGTTGCCGATTTCATCCGTCTCGCCATAGTGCGTTCCACCCTTGACGCCCCCACCTGCAAACCAAGCCGTAAACGCATTAGGATTGTGATCCCGGCCAGGTTTCGCCCCCTTTTGTGCTAACGGTAATCGTCCGAACTCCCCCGCGCAAATCACGAGCGTGCTTTCAAGCAAGCCTCGCTGCTTTAGATCGGATAGAAGACCTGCAATCGGTATGTCCGTCTCTCCAGCGAACTGCCGGTGGTTGCCGTCGATGTCCACATGTCCGTCCCACGATAACTGGTTGTCCATGCCACCCGAAAAGATCTGCACAAACCGCGTACCTCGCTCCACCAAGCGGCGAGCCATTAGCGCTTGCTTACCGAAGTGCGCGCACTTTTCGTAGTCGAGCCCGTAAAGTCGTTTTACCTGTTCCGACTCACTCTCAATATCGAACGCTTCCGGCGCAGCGGTTTGCATACGATAGGCAAGTTCAAAGCTCTCGATGCGTGCGGCCAATTCCGCTTCGGCTGAACTTTGTTCCTGATGCTGCTTGTTGAGTCTTGCGATGAGATCCAATTGCCGACGTTGTTCGCCATTCGACATGTGCGGCAATCGCGATAGGTTGGCAATCGGATCTCCTTGCGCCGCCAGAAACGTCCCTTGGTAAACACCTGGCAAAAAACCGGCTCCCCAATTGGTAGCGTGCCCTTTAGGGAGCCCACGACCCTTGGTATCGCACATGACAACATACCCGGGCAAATTTTGACTTTCGCTCCCTAAGCCATAGGTTACCCAAGAGCCGACACCTGGGAAACCCATACGGCTCATGCCTGTGTTCATTTGAAACAGGGCCGGTGCATGGTTGTTCGTTTCGGTAAAACAACTATGAATGAAGGCCATGTCATCGACATGCTTCGACAGGGACGGGAAGATTTCGCTAACCCATGTACCACTCTGACCGTGCTGCTGAAATTGGAACGGTGACTTCATCAGGCCACCCACCGCATCGACAAAGAAACCGGTCTTGTTGTCGAACCCTTCGAGCGTCTTTCCGTCCCTCTTTTCAAGCTCCGGTTTGTAGTCCCAGGTGTCGACTTGGCTTTGCCCACCATTCATGAAGAGCCAAATGACGCTCTTGGCCTTTGCGGGGAAATGCGAAGGCCGCGGAGCAAGGGGTGCAAGCGAACGATCGACAAGGACGTCGTTGGGGCTGGCTTGCAAGCTTGGGGTCAGTAGACCCGCTTCATCGAGCAAGGATGCTAGGCCAAGTAACCCAAAACCACCGCCTGCACGCCGCAAGAAGTCGCGTCGAACACCAGGCTTGGGTTGATCCTGAAAATAAAATGGCATTGCTTTATTCCAGTGCTAGACCGTCGCCTGCGGCTACGGGGTAAACGATCAATCTACGAAAACGAACTCGTTCAAACTTATCATTGCTTGGCACCAGTCGACTATGGCGAGCTCGGCGGCATTGGCCTTGCCGATTGCGACATAGTCGACCTGTTGTTGGCCAATAAACTCGCGAGCTACGGCGATTTCCTCGACCGATGGTTCACGCGAGAAACACTCGCGATAGACCCCACGCACTTGGGCATCGACGGTGCTGCCCGTTTGTCCCGTGGCTTTGCTGGCCAGACCTTCTGCATAGCCCCGGACGATGGGGCTATTCATCATGAGTAGAGCCTGTGGGGCAATGGTTGTGTTGCTTCGCTGCGCCAAATCTTGCAAGGTGTCCGGGGAATCAAACAAGCTTAGCATTGGAATCAACTGACTCCGCTTCACGAAAAAGTAAATGCTCCGACGGTTCATTTTCATGTCAAGGGTTCCAGCCCCAAACTGCTTCGGGTCTAGCTTGCCACTTACGGAAAGAAGCGAATCGCGTAAGATCTCAGCCTCCATTCGGCGCGGCGAATAACGCCAAAGCAATGTGTTGTCGTGGTCCGCAAGCATTCGGATTGCGTCCCCTTTGGAGGATCGCCCGTAAGCTGCCGACAGCATCATTTGCTTGTGAATACTCTTGAGTTTCCAGCCACTGCGAATCAATTCGGTTGCGAGGTAGTCCAGCAGCTCAGGATGAGACGGTCGTGCGCCCTGCGTTCCGAAATCGCTCGGCGTAGCAACTAGTCCACGTCCGAAGTGGTGTTGCCACAATCGATTGACAATGACTCTAGCGGCGAGCGCACCCGCTCCATGTTCGATATCGGTAATCCAATTGGCCATGGCGGCGCGGCGAAAGCTCGTGGTCGCGCCTGCGGGAGGCAGAACAAGCCAATGCTTCGGTCCATCTGGATGTTTCATCAACACGGTCAAGAAACGCTGTTCCGCTTCCGACGATTTTTGATTCGGGTCCCCTCGTTTGAGGATGAACGTCTTTTCGTAGAAATCAGGGCCCTGCGTATGAAGTCGAACGGCAGGCACCCCTTCACTGCAAATAAGCATCTTCGTCAGAGTCGGTTTTGGTTTTGTCGCCGCATGCTTATCCACGGCTTCCGATAGGCTTCTTCGATCGTCGTCCCTCGGCTTGTACCAGTCGAGGAGCCGTATGCGTTGGGATTCCGAAGCTTCGGCAATAGGCTTGCTGCCAATCGCGGCCAAAGCTTCTTGGATTGCGACCAAATCACCCCCTATTTCAATGCGGGCTGGCCTCGGAGCGGTTGAGATACTGAGCCTTGTCCGCCCGAAATTGTGCTGGTCATTTCCATTGAACTCTAAGTGGAATTCCAATTCCGTTCCACCTTCGAACCCAATGTTTTGGCTGGTTTCAAAAACGGCCGCGTGGTCCTTTCCAAACTGAGGATCGACCGCCCACCCACTTTTGCGATCGTCATCGATGGCCATGGCCACACTCAAATGAGCCCCCTGTTCGAAGGTCGCTTGTGGATTCTTGAGAATTACGTCCACCGGAGAGCCGTTTCCATTGGCCGGTCGGGCAACGACGCGCAGGTGTGTCAAATCAAAGTTGCCATTGGGTGCGCGGCCTGGTCCACCTTTGACCATTGATGCATCCGCTAAGGCTTCGATGCGTATGGCAGTGATATTCCGTTGTTCGGTCCGTGCGGTAAATTTGTAGGTGTCGAATTTGGGGTTCTTGCCGGAGGCGAGGAACGAACCGTCGCTCTGCTTCGTAAGGGTTGCACCACCAGAGGAGGTTGCGTCTGTCGGTTCTAGGATAAGCCAGCTTGAACCGGTTCCTTCAACTTGGTTTTTTCGCCAATCATCGAACCGGGAACTCAGTTCTCTCTCATCAAACTCCTTGAGTTTTACGACTAACGGAGCGTGTTCGGTTTCGAAGATGGATTGGCGAGTCTTGTCACCGTCCGGATCGGTTGAGACATCGAAATCGCTTCGTACCGTAGTGGTGAAGGCACTCACCATTCCATAATAGTCTGCATTGGGAATTGGATCGAATTTGTGGTCGTGGCAACGTGCACAACCGACGGTCAGTCCAAGCATTGTCGTCCCAACCGTTCTCGCCATGTCGTCCAGTTCATCGTAGCGTTCCTTTTCCGCTTGGTTGGCCGTGATTTGGGTTGCATGCACACCTGCCGCTAGGAAACCGGTGGCGGCTAGGGCTTGTGGGTCGCGGGGCGATAGTTCATCGCCCGCCAATTGCCATTTGAGAAATTGGTCGTAGGGCATATCGTCGTTGAGGGCACGGATGACAAAATCGCGATAATGGAAGGCGTTGGGTCGGTCGTAATCCTGTTCGAAGCCATGGCTTTCAGCGAAACGAGCAATGTCGAGCCAGTGCCGCCCCCACCTCTCGCCATAGTGTGGGCTCGCGAGCAATCGATCAATCACCTTTTCAAAAGCCAACGGATTGGAATCGTTTAGATAAACATCTACTTCTGCGGGCGTCGGCGGCAATCCAATCAAATCAAAATAGGCACGTCGAATCAGTTTGATTTTGTCCGCCGGGCCGTTGGGTGCAATCGAACGCTCCTGGAGTCGAACGAGTAGAAAGCAATCGATGGGGGCTTGAAGCCAATTCGGATCGCTGCCCTCGAAGGGCTCTGGAGGCTGGATTTTTGATAGCGGTTGGTACGCCCAATGATTGCGTTCCGATTCGAGATCGATGGTTCGTTGTTTGGCGTGCTGGGCCGCTTGACCGCGAGGGTCGGGCGCTCCCATTTCGATCCACTTCGTAAGAAGGGCAATCTCGCTTGCTGGCAGTTTGCCTTCGGGCGGCATTTGAGTGGTTGCACTTTCCGAATAACCGATGACTTGTGTCAACAAACTTTCAAGAGGTTTTCCAGGCACAATGGCGGGACCATTGTCGCCACCTTTTTGCCAACCTGGTCGACTATCTAAGTACAAATTGGCGTGCAGTTCGGTGGCTTTGGCGCTATGGCATTTGTAGCAACGGTTTTCGAGGAGCGGCCTTATGTGGTCTTCGAAGAAAACAAGGCCGGCAGGATTCTTTTGGCTGTCATCTGGTGTCGAAGCAGGGTTTTGAGCGCTCAGGGTGGGAGCCAGACCAATCGCAAACAGCAGACAGGCCGTTTGGAAAAAGAGGCGAAGCATCATTACGCCAAGATCTCCGACACCACTCGAGTCGGTTCAACACCGGTCAGCTTTGCATCCAATCCGTTGAATGGATAAGTGAAACGTTCGTGGTCGACTCCCAGTTGATGCAAGATGGTCGCATGCAAATCGCGAACGTGCACTCCGTCCTTAACAATATTGTAGCAGTAGTCGTCCGTTTCGCCGTGCGTGACTCCCGGCTTGATGCCACCGCCTGCCAAAAACAAGCTAAAGCATCGAGGGTGGTGGTCTCGACCGTAGTTCTCCGTCAGTGCCCCTTGCGTATAAACCGTACGACCAAACTCACCGCCCCAGACGATGAGTGTGTCATCTAGGAGTCCGTGTTGCTTTAAGTCCTGGATCAGCGCCGCCGTCGGTTGATCTGTGTCTTTGCATTGGCCTCTCAGGGCGTTGGGCAAGTTTCCGTGATGGTCCCAGCCCATATGAAACAACTGGATGAACCGAACCCCACGTTCCGCCAATCGCCTGGCCAACAAGCAATTGGCGGCGTATTTCCCAGGCATGTTTACTTCAGGGCCATAAAGATCGAGAACGTGCTGCGGCTCATTCTTGAGATTGGCCAACTCGGGCACACTGGTTTGCATCCGAAATGCCATTTCGTACTGTGCAATGCGAGTCGCGATTTCCGGATCGCCAGCTTGCGCTAGTTTTTGTTCATTCAGGTCACGCACTTCGTCGAGCATCGAACGACGTAGATCGCGGTCCACGCCGGGCGGGTTCGACAAATAAAGGACTGGATCGCCTGCGTTACGGAACTTAACCCCTTGGTATTGGGTTGGCAAGAAACCACTACCCCAAAGTCGATCGTAAAGCGGTTGGTCATCGGTGCGTCCCGTCCCTTTGCTCGTCAAAACAACGTAAGCGGGCAAGTCTTGATTCTCGCTTCCGAGTCCATACGCTAGCCATGAACCGATGCTTGGGCGGCCCGGCAGTTGGTTGCCGGTTTGGAAGAAAGTGATTGCCGGATCATGGTTGATGGCTTCGGTGTACATGGTGCGGATGATAGCAAATTCGTCGACCATTTCGCCGGTGTGTGGCATCAACTCGCTCCAGTCGGCACCGCATTTGCCTTTCTTCGTAAACTTGAAGATGGACGGAGCGACCGGAAAGGTCGCTTGTCCGGATGACATACCGGTCAATCGTTGTCCGTTGCGAATGCTATCGGGAAGGCTTTGACCGCGGTACTTTTCCAGAGTTGGCTTGTAGTCGAACAACTCCATTTGCGATGGAGCACCAGACTGAAACAAATAGATCACGCGCTTGGCCTTGGCTGCCATGTGCGGCAGGTCGGCTAGACCTCCGGCCGCGCGAGTGGCTCGGTCGCCGATTGCATTACCCGCACCAAGCCCGGCCAAGGCTGCGAGCCCAAGGCCGCCAGCGCTGTTGGACAGGAACGAGCGGCGATTCAACGCATCCTGAAGACGTAGCATTTGAGTTTGTTGGTTCATGCTATTCCTTGGTTACCGTTTCGTCTAAATTCAAAATCACACTGGCCGTCATCGTGTATGCGGCAAGCTCAGTTGGGTCGAGGGCCGTTGAAGGCTTCTTTTCACCTACACTTAACAGTTTTTGGGCGGATTCAGGATCGGCCTGGAAGCTAATGAGCCTGCGTTCCATGCCGGTCTGCAGAGTTTTCAGTTCACGGTCCGTCGGTGCGCGTGCCGTCGCTAGTTGGAAAGCGAATCGAATACGTTTCGAGGGGGTGTCGCCACCCTCGATCAGCATGCGCTCGGCTAGGGCGCGCGACGCTTCGACATAGGTGACTTCGTTGAGCAGCGACAGGGCTTGCAGCGGTGTGTTGGTTCGAGATCGACGAACAACGCACAGCTCGCGACCAGGCATGTCGAAGATGAGCATGTTCGGCGGCGCGCTGGTCCGCTTCCAAATCGTATACATGCTTCGGCGATAGAGTCCATTGTCTTTGTCATGTTTGTAGTTTCGCAAATTGCCGTAAACATTCATTTCGTCCCAAATCCCTTCAGGTTGATAGGGTCGAACGGGAGGGCCGCCTAATTTTTCTACCAATAACCCGCTGATGGCCAACGCGTTGTCACGAACCAATTCCGCCTGCAACCTGAATCTTGGGCCGCGACCGAGCAAACGATTCTCGGGGTCACGCGCTATCGATTCGCTAGAGACTACGGACGATTGACGATACGTCGCGCTCATCAGGATTGTTTTGAGGATGGCTTTCGTATCCCAACCAAGTCGGATGTATTCCGTCGCCAACCAATCGAGCAGATCCGGGTGGCTTGGGAATTGTGACTGCATCCCGAAGTTCTCGCTCGACTTAACGATGCCAACACCGAAGAACAACTCCCAGTATCGATTGACTTGGACGCGAGCGGTAAGCGGATGCGAGGGATCGACTAGCCATTTGGCTACACCTAGCCGATTGTTGGGGGCACCTGCTGGCAGCGGAGGCAAGGCCGATGGCAGAGCAGCGGTCACCTTTTCGCCAGGTTTATCGTATTGGCCACGCACAAGTACAAAGCAATCGCGAGGCTGTGGTGTCTCCTGCATGACCATGACCGTTGGTACATTCTTTTCGTAATCGGCCTTGGCTTTTTTTGCGGCATCCAGCTTGCCCGCGGACTTGCTCGTAGGGCTCTCGGCCAACGTCCGGAAGTGATCGATGATCGCTTTCTTTTGCGCCTCGGATCGTTCCAACGCCGTTACGGAAAGAGCGGCCACAAGCGACTCTGGCAACGGACCACCTACCGATTCACTGACGTTGGGTTCGTCCGAGGAAGACAAACGGAACAAGCCTAGGTTGTGGTTGGCTAGAGCTTCCTGTTTCAATCGAATCGTTAACGTCTGGCCAGCCTCAAGCTTCACAGGCTCCGTGAAAACAAACACGGCGTGCCTCGCGATTTGCTTGGCGGGATCCAGCCCATCCAGCGCCCAACCGGTGGATGGGTTGCCGTCGATAGCCGCAGATATATTCCAATCAGCTTGCGAGTAATCGGCAAACGCTTTCGCAAATTTCAGCGGAGAAGTGTTTTTGGGCGTAAGCGCATCGGATAACTCAGCTTCCAACTCACTCAGAACAATGTTTCCGTTCCCCTTTCGACCAAAACCGTTGGCCGCGTTCGTCGAATGCGGCATGGCTTCTAACTGTATCGCTGTGATAGTTTTTGGTTGCAAGGCAGTGATCGCGATGGAGTACACATCCTTGGCAGGAGACTTGCCGCCAACTTTGATACTGCCATCGGCTTGCCTCGTCAATTTCGAACCACCGTTGCTGGATAGTTCCCCCTCGAGAACACGCCAAGCGCTTGCCCGCTCGAGCAATTTCGGTCCGATTTCAATTGCCCAAGTCTCTGCCGCTGGAATCAGTCGGGCTTCCGCTTCTTGGTTTGCTTTCTCCGCAGCAGCGATGGCTGCCTCGAGTTCTGAAGCCTTGGAGTTATCTTCTGGACGCGGTGTTCGAACCAATGGGGCAGTATTGCCAGCAGAGGCTACGCCGGATTCAGGCACGTTGTTGAAATAGGAAAAGAACTGGTACATCTCCTTTTGCGAGATGGGGTCGTACTTGTGGTCATGGCAACGAGCGCAGCCGATCGTCAGTGCCATCCAAACGGCCGACGTGGCTTCGATACGATCGATGACCCCTTCGATGCGCCACTCTTCCGCAATCAAACCGCCCTCGCTGTTTTGCCTGTTGTTTCGGTTGAAACCGGTCGCGATCTTTTGATCCAGCGTCGCGTCGGGCAGTAGGTCACCGGCCAATTGCTCGATCGTAAACTGATCGAACGGCATGTTGTTGCGAAAGGCATTCAATACCCAATCACGCCAACCGTGCATGTAACGTTGGTCGTCCGATTGAAAACCGTTGCTATCGGCGTAGCGTGAGCCATCTAGCCACCACATCGTCATGCGTTCTGCATAGCGAGGGGACTCCAACAGCCGATCGATGACTTTTTCGTATGACTGATTAATTGGACTTGGATCGTTCAAAAACGACTCGACCTCTATCAGCGTTGGGGGCAGGCCAGTCAAATCGAGGGAGGCACGACGAATGAGTGTCTCGCGCGACGCCTCTTGCAAGGGCGATAGCCCCTCCGATGTGAGTTTAGCAAGCACGAAGGCATCGATCTCGTTGACACCCCACTTCCGTTCAGAGACCGGCGGGATTGGCCTGACAGGAGCGTCAAAGGCCCAGTGCTTTTTGTACCCGGCTCCTTGGGCGATCCAACTCTTCAGGGTTTGTTTTTCGGCTGCTGACAGGTTTTTGTGGGAACGAACGGGAGGCATTCGAAGTTCATCTTCGTTTGCCAATTGGATACGCCGAATCAGCTCGCTTGCTTCCGGGTTGCCTGGCACGATGGCTCGATCGCCGCTCTCAAGCTTAGCGGTCGCAACTTCAAATTGGTCTAAACGCAGGCCCCCTTCGACATGTTTGGCATCGGCCCCGTGGCAAGCGAGGCACTTGTCGGACAAAATCGGACGGACATCGCGATTAAAATCGATTTTTTCTTCGGCTGAGGCAATTGGGTTCCATGCCGGGAGCAAACTCGGTATGAAATACAAGAAGAGTAGCGGAAGGGGATATCGCACGGATGAAATCCTCGGAAGTAGGTGGGTACAACCAGTGTAAAACGGCACTCCATCCCGTTTATCTCGGCATGGAGTGCCGATCTGCCATGCGCGTCGCGGTTGCATAACCCATCATGATCGTTTGTGTGCTTGGTAAAGTCAATCTGTGCCAGCCATGTGGCTAACATAATGCGTTACAAGGGGTGCTTTGGCACTTCTGGGATTATTCCAGGACAAGAAACTCTTTTAAAGCGTTCTCACGTAGAATGGGCATTCGGTCCCGCGTTAGGAAAGGAAGGTGGTGTGATGCAAAAAGCTATGTTTTTGCGATTTGGATTCGTTCTTTTCTACTTGATTGCATGGGCAACATTTTCGCATTGCCTCGGCCAAGCTACCACCCAGTTAGAAGACTCCCTGCCGCAGCAACTCCGGAATCGCTCCGATGTGGAGCTTATTGTTCAGAAGTTACGTTTTTTGAGGACAAACGAAGCGAACTTTGGTGAGAATCATCCTAGCAAGAAGTCGAATCAGGCACAGATTCGCGATTACGAGTCCGCTTTGAATAGCATCATCGAACTCAACAGCCTTCCCTCACCTAAATCATCCGCTTTGGAGTCTTCGATGAATATCGAAGACTCTTTGCCACAAGAGCTACGGAATCGCTCCGATGTAGCGTTGATCCTTCAAAAGTTGCGGTTTTTGAGAGTGAATGACTCGAACTTTGGAGAAAAACACCCAAACAAGAAGTCGACGCAGTTGCAGATCCGCGAAAACGAACTCGCGTTGAATCGCATAATGGAAGTTGAGAGCCTGAAGACCACAAAATCAGCCATTTCGGAGAACTCGATGAATATCGAAGACATTTTGTCGCAAGAGCTTCGAAATCGAGAGGATGTAAACTTGCTAGTGCTGCAATTGCTTTACCTGAGAATCAACCTGACTAGCTTTCGAGAGAATCACCCGGACCGAAATGCGATTCAAGACCAACTTCAAAGAAGCGAATCTGCCTTGCTCGCCATCACAAAATCCGAGGCAAAACCCACGGTTCGGAAGCGTTCAACCAAGTCAGACGTCACAGTGATGCAGGCCCTTGAAGAACGCAAAGACCTTCAAGTCCTATTGCATAAACTCACCATATTGAGGTTAAACGAAGAAAACTTCGGTGAGGAACATCCGAAAATGAAGACCATCAAAGCGGAAATTCGAGAACACGAGGCCGCACTTGTCGAAATCATTAAGCTGGATCAAAGGGCAAACACCAAAGCCAATCCTTTTCGACGCAGGCCAGTTGTCAATGACTTGCGACGCGAGCCATCTGAAAGTTCACGATAGTTCTAGAGAGACGTAAGTGACTGAACCAGGGCGAGCCAATAAATTGACAGTTGCAGGTATGCTGGAGGTTGTGCAACGAACAGAGATACCGTTTGATGCCCGTGAAGGATCGTTAAGATTTGTCCGAGTATGGTCGCAGTATCGTCGGGATGTCGAGCGTTTTCGAACTTGGAATTCGAAACAAGTTGATGTTGGGCAATTTAAACGCGTTCTCACTTGTGAAATTTGCGTACTCCTGCAAAATCGGCCTAGCAGCTACCGCTTCCGCAGGTTGGACTGAGGCTGGATGCATGGCTGGCTCATCAATTGTGGAAAGCGTCGTACTCCAGCGGGATCGGACTAGCAGCAACCAGCGCCCCGATCACTGCGATTCGCTGTCCCAAATGAGCTCCCTCTTGAGCATCCTTCCAGGCTTTTGAAGTTGAATGACCAACTTCGGCCCAACCCTGGCGCTGACGCGTCTCGTTTGAATTCAAGCTCGGCGCACTTCTGGCCGAAGCACTACCGCCTCACCAAAACTTACTTTCCCATCATTTTTGCCACGGCGAAGATGGCAATCCCGCCGATTAGACCTCCGCCGCCCAATATATAAACTAGCGAATAGCCGAATTCTCGAAATGGCTTAATCCTTCTTACTGATTTGATCGTAGAGCGGCCAAACCCATGAAGGCGTTTGCGACCATTGCAAAAACCAAACTGCAAATTAAGGACAACGATGGCAATCCACAGATTCTTTCAATTGATATTTGAGTGGCTTGCCCATACGTGGCATAGCAATTGCTAACTGTACGAAAGCCGACTTTCGTCGACAAACAAGATTTTATCAGCAGCATTGTTAGGAGAAGATCATGGATTCCAAGTTAAGTGGTGCTAAAACAACCAAGCGTGAATTGCGTAATGAAGACCCGATTACAGGTGCACCTGGTGCCCATCCCATCGGCACTGGGCTTGGAGCAGCCTTGGGCGGCGCGATAGCTGGTGCAGCCGTAGGAACCGTAGCCGGTCCAATAGGAACCGTGGCAGGAACTATCGCGGGCGGTGTCGCAGGAGCCTTTGGTGGGAAGGCAATCGCCGAGAATATCGATCCAACTGTTGAAGCCATTTATTGGCGTGGCGCCTATATAGAACAGCCATACTTCTCAAAGGATTATTCCTATGAGGACTACGAACCTGCGTACCGTTCAGGATGGGAATCATATGATCCGGCTTTACATTTGGGCTGGAAGGAACGGGAAGCAGTCGCAAAGAAGCGTTGGGAATCAGATCGTGGAGCGACCACCATGACTTGGGATCAAGCGAGTCTGGCCGCTGAGGATGCATATGGACGGGTCAACGAGCGAGCCGGAAACAAACCTAGATAACGCTCGGAATTGCCGTATATTGTGCTAGTAAAGCAATTGCGCTATCTTTACCGAAGATTGGCACGAAGAAATGCGAGGCAGAGGCTGTCCTCGCTCAGCCCGTCGTCGACAGTGCAATTCCTCATCCTCGATCAAATCCAGTAAAACGGAATGACCGGCTACGGTTCGGAAACAGACAAATTGCTTTTACTGGACGCCGGGCTCAACGATCGTCTCGTCAAGCCTGCAAGCTTCAGGGCGCGCCCCCTAGCGTCGTCCACGACTCCAATAGTATCCACCGCCACCACCGAACATGACAATCAACACAATAATCAAGATTAGTAACTCAGTGCTCATTTTTTTCCCTAACGTTTGACTAACAAATCCTTGCCCATAATCTTCCGACTTGATCGAGTCTACGGAAACTCGACGACCAGAGCCATTCTCGTCCTAACCATCACTGCATTTCTCGAGCCATTCTGCGAGAGGCTGCCACCAATCCAATGTTCCTGCTAAAACTATCGATTCAAGCCATTTTTCTGCAACAGGATCGGGCCCAAATACTGTGGACGTTGCAGCTCGCTGCCTAGCTTCGTCCTTTCCACAGGTTTGTTTGAAACTACTTCGGCTACGGCGCAGGCTGCTTGCTGTAGGACTGATGGATGGGATAGACCTAGGCGGCTAGCGACAGGGTAAGAAGCCATTCGCTGCTGTTGGGTTATTCGTTCGTCCTCAGGAGTTCGCGATTGAGTATAGTTCTGGCATGTAGCGTTGTTCTGATTGGAATGATTTCCATGTTATCTGGGATTGGAATCGTCAACGCGGCACTCTGCATGGAAAAATCTGGGTTGCCTAGGCATACGGATTGATCATTAACTGTGAAAATGACCGCGACTGCAGGGAAACGTAGGCCATGTCCACACGGATGTGCCACCAGATTGCTTCCCCTATTCGCTATCAATGACATGCGACAGAAGTTCATTATCCCATCGGATCGATACTCACGAAAGCGCCATTGCAATTCCAATGCGGTTGGATTTGTGCCATGATCAATGTTTGAAATCTAGTCAGGCTAGTCGATGCGCGATCATAAATCGTATCTTCTCCTATCGCCCGGTGTGCTATCTCATAACTATTCCTCCCGCTTAACGAAGCAAATCCGTTTCCAGATGCGATTTGTCAATTAGAGTTGCATCCGGCACATCATTTGCCTTGCTACTCGGTCAATGACCTCTGTTGTGTGATAGAGGAAGCAGCATATTTTGTGACAAAATCGGACAGACGGAAATCGAAGATGAGAATACTTAAGAGATTCGGCATAGTTGGAGTATTGAGCCTTGTAGGCTCGACTTCGATACAGGTGCAGGTGCAGGCGCAGTCGAATCAAACTCAGCGAGCTCTAGGGGCGAATTCAAGCATCAATGCCCAAAGTGGCTTTTATGGAGGTATCAATCAGACCCCATGGTTTGGAAATCCGACGGTTTGTCAGCAGCTTCAATTGAACGACGAGCAATTCAATCAGTTGAATAAAGGATACACGCAATCGTGGAATCGCTACAACCAAGGCCTCACTGGTCTGGATAAGAGTTTAGCTGACGATCAACGTATGCAACGACAACGGGAGCTGAGTGGAACATTCAATCAGGACTTTTCAAAGTCTGTTGACGGGGTCTTTTCTGATGAGACAGCTCGACGGCGGTACAACCAAATGGACTGGCAATACCGAGGCTACGGAGCCTTTAGTGATCCCACCGTTCAACAGCAATTGAAGCTGAAC
Organism: Pirellula sp.; assembly: GCA_031374925.1. Lineage (GTDB taxonomy): Bacteria > Planctomycetota > Planctomycetia > Pirellulales > Pirellulaceae > JBKCUI01. The sequence goes on from JANMHA010000399.1 coordinate 67,469, forward strand.
GACGAGCAGCGTCAGACGTTCAATAAATATCAAAACGAATGGAATCAGCAGATGACCACTTGGCAGCGTGAACATGGGAATGATCGCATTGGAGTAGCTAACAGGTGGCGGGAAGCTCGTAAGGAATGGCAAAACCGAATTAACTCCACGCTCGCCCCCGAGCAGCGCACCGTGTGGACAGACATGATTGGACAACCATATGACTTTCCGGCCGATGTCTATTTCCAAAATGGTTCTACTACCAACACGAGTCTCAAGCCTGTTTTGAAATAGCTGACTTGTCGGAACGCTCTCTGTTTCAGGGAATTCGAGCGACCGTTTGCATTTGAAAGCGGCTGAGGCTCTGATTGCCAAAACGTGAAGATGCAGAATCAGGCAAGACGCCGACCAAGGCCTTGTGCGACATTTCGTTCAAGGCTTTTTTTATGCCGATCGTCTTCTCCGACGACTAGCTCGGTTGTGGGGATTCAATGCTTCGAAAGAACTGCTATAGGTCCCAATCATGAATGCAAAACTGGAACAAACAAAGTCGTGTTGGCTGCAAATAGGAGAGATCGAAACGCTGGGATCGCTCAATAAGGATATTACGACAGACGTGTGCGTTATGGGGGCGGAGATCGCGGGAATGACTACTTGACTCCTGCGCTGCAACAGTCGTGATGCCCTTTGATTTCTTGTACCACAGTTGCCAGATTCTTTAAGTCCATCGTTTCCAAGTCCAGACCGACGTTCACGATTCCGAGGACATTGCATTGCCCGCAACGCAGGATTTCTTCAAGCGACTGTCTTCCATAGACGATTGACTGTTTCCCGCTCGCTTCATCAATTGCAAAAATCAGGTCAGCGTCCACCAACAGTTGCTTATACCAGTCTTCCTTTTTAGGCTCACTCGACGCATGAAAGAAATTCTCGATTGGAACTATATCCCGATGCTCTTGGATTAACTCCTGTGTCTGCAAGCCAACAGGATGCTTACGATAAATCAACTCCGTAAGAAACTGGACTGAGGTTAGCGCCTTAAACGCTGTGGTACTGACCGGGTCGATTGCGTAGAACGACGTCTGTTGTTTGATGTCGAGTAAAATGACTTCAACCACGAAGGTGACTGGAAATCGTCTTAGCTGCCAACCTTGTCTTTCTTGAAGGAACGAATGGCCGGATTCAAGGCTCGTGAAAAATGGTGCAATCGAATTGCCAAATTCGTCGAACCACCGAAAGGTCGCCCAATCGTTTTGAGATTTTTTTTGCACTTCATCGTGTAAACCGCCACTCACGAGGCAGAAAAATTCGCTTGTGCAACCCATTGAAAGTTCCTCTTCATAAACGCATCTACTCGCAAAAATCTAAGTGTTTTAAGTGCATCGCGTAATACACAGCTGCAATCTTGAAACTCGATGGATCATCGGGTTCTGATGGCATTCAGACAGATCGTCGATCTAGGCATCTAGGCCGATATCTTGCATGGTTTGTTTTGTTTCGGCGTGAATCTGTTCCCAAACCTCGAAGCGATTGACAGGCACATCAGCGTCGGCTTCGATGCCAATTTCCACGCGCCCATTCTTAACGCCGAGGATCGTGATCTTGATCGTACGCTCGCAGGCGTCAAATCCTCCAACCACGATCGATTGGTCGCTCTTTCTTGACAAAATCAGCATGATAGAACCTTGCCCCAATTGATAGATTTATCGAATCCAAAGACGGGTTGCTGGGAACGATTTGAATCGAAAAACCAATAAAAAAGCCGACGAAGAAGATCACCCAAAGGTATCCTTCATCGTCGGCTTACTATCTAATGAATCGCCCGGTGACTACCGAAATATTCTCTACTTAGTCTTCCCAACAAATTCGATGTTGCATCGCAATCCTATGACCATGCATCGAGCAATGCAAGTGTCCAATCGTACTAAATAGCGACAAAACTGGATTCCCAGCATGGTTTCTTTTTGAGAACATCGTGTGCTCTGAAAGTTCCACCAAAATAGGTGTGGACTGTTTTGCTGCGAAGCCTTGTTTGCTGCCTGAACCGAAATCAAAAGCAAGCTAAGTGTTATGAGTATGTCAGTACCACGAGTGCTGTCCCCGAGCGTTGCTGCCCTGCAACACGATGGCACACGAGGACGGAGGGGGTGGCCGGGAGGGCGGCGAGAAACAGGGGAGAAACAGGGGAAACAGGGGGACGAAACAGGAAACAGGGGAAACGGAAACGAAAACAGGGGGACACCACACTTTCATATGTGGAAACGGGGCGGAAACAGGGGGACACCACACTTTCATATGTGGAAACAGGGGTCTCGATTTCCCGAACTTCGATTTGAAATAATTTCGGCACGGACTACTTGCTACTCGCTTGCTACTCGCGAAATTGGTTCAGTCTCTCTATTTCGATTCAAATCATTCGAAATAAGCGAAGAAAACCACCTTTGCAGACATTCCCACAAGGCGTCACATTTTAGAATTGGTCGACGGGAGCGTTGCTTAGACTCGCGCTCGGTAGAACTTGCGATGCGTTTTACGACTGCGAGCCTCCGAAACACTCTTTGCCGTTCCGGCTACGTTCTTAAACGCTCTTCCAAAATCCTTCACCATGGCTGACCAAAGCGTGGGCTCGATGCC
>JANMHA010000404.1:0-5928 GCA_031374925.1 Pirellula sp.
CGCTGCTAATCAGCACGGATGCTAGCAGCATCCGCCACGCTGCTAATCAGCTCGGATGCTAGCAGCATCCGCCACGCTGCTAATTAGCTCGGATGCTAGCAGCATCCGCCACGCTGCTAATTAGCTCGGATGCTGGCAGCATCCGCCACGATGCTAATCAGCTCGGATGCTGGCAGCATCCGCCACGCTGCTTCGACCTTGTCATGCAACGCAACGCATCCTGTCCATAACAGATCAATAATCGTCCTTCCGGCGGCGAGATTTCTAAGAAGCGACTTTCGACACTTTCAATCTGCCCTGGCCAGCTGTAAACATAATAATTGTCCGCTACAGGACTCTCGTCAAGATAACTGCCGGTCGTGATGGACGCTTTTAAACCATGTTCGCGAAGGAAACTACGGGAGACTTCTGCAAGCTCCGGATCGATTTCGATTCCGCACGCATCATAACCGAGATACTCGGCAAGACCAACGACGATCCCAAGTCCGCTCCCCCATTCGCAAAGAGTCCCTCGCGATAGCTGATCCAAAACAGACCAAGCGTTTTCGTAGTTGCTTGGAACAAAATCAAAGCAATTGACTCTTTTGAATCGCTCCCGGCCATCTCGAAGAAATTCAGCTGCCTCGACCGATAGCGGAGTGGGGCGAATTGAAACTTGTAAATCCACCAATCGAACCTGCGACTCGTCCATTTTAAATCTCTCGATTTCATGGAAGTAGCGTATTAGCAAACGGTCCCGTTTCACAATGATGCAACGTATCCAGAATACCCGGCAACTGGAATGGTTTTGCGACAATGAGGTCAGCGCCGCAATCTTTGAGCGTTTTCCAAGTTTCCCAGCGTGGAAATGCATCTACAGCGATTACGGTTGCCATGGGGAATTGTTCCGCTAATCTCCGAACAAGATTGCCTCTCGCGTCCCCGTTTTCCCCTATCAGATTACTTACTCGAACGATCCAAGGTTCGAATTCAATATCAACAACAATGATGTCGGGGGTTGCCCACCATTCAAGATTCTCAGGGGTAGTCGCTACGCATTGAATTCCTTGCCGCGAAAGAGCGTCACACCAAAGCTGCCGTGTGGTGGCTGTCTCGGTCACGATAATCGCCATTTTGATCGAATTCTGTGCTTTGATGCTGCAACTGAGGCGACTGTCCATAGACAAGCTTGCATCGATCAGTCGTTGAACGCGAGGGCTCAACTTTCGTTTGTTAGTTGAAGGTGCCGAATCGTCCGCAGATGTCGCTAAGCTTGCGTGCGATTGATCCACTAACCACGGCAAAACTCGGTCGTACCATTCATACCAGTAAAATGTCTGTATGGATTCCGGCAACGGGAACGTGCGGCGATGCCCAACCCAATCGTCCCCAAGCAATAGGCACCATGGCATCGAACTTGCATGGCTTGTGATCGGTGCAAGGTTTTTTTCGAAACCTCTGACAACATCCATCAAGGGCTCAAATCGGGATTCGATCGCAGCTAAAAGAACAGGTGTTGAATTAGCATGACCCAATTGGGCTGCCTGCGACTTTGATACGATCCAATCCTCGACATTCCGCTCAGTCAGAAAGGTTACCTGACGAAAATGGCCGATGATCCAATCCCAATGATTATGTGTTGGCCCGAGCCATCCTATTTCAATCGAGTCGCTCATTCACTGACCGTAGACTCGATAAGTTCTATCTCCGCAGTGCGAATGATTTCGATCGCTTCATGGGTCGACGAAGCCGAGCGAAGCATGGTCAAGAAAACTTCATCGGTGACCAGTCTTGCTAATCTCGCCAAGATTCGCAAGTGGACGCAATCATCCGTTGAGCAAATCAGAAAGAACACGTCCGTCATATGCCCAGATACGTTGCCAAAAGGGATCGGCTGCGTCGAAATTCCCAACGCGACCAATGGCTCAGAAAGGATTGACGACTGGGGTCTTCTGGGGTGGAGCAATGCAACTCCATTCTCGAGGGCCGTAGGGTGGATCGCTTCGCGAGCGGCTACGGCCTCTGCCATCGCCGATGGATCCCAAAGAAGTCCGGTCTGGCCTGCAAGACTGCACATCTCTCGGATCACTGAGCCTCGAGTTCTCGCGTCCAGCGGGACAGCTACTGCAAGCGGCGAAAGGAAATCGGACAACATGGCCCGTTCGTCGGACGTGACGTCAATATTCCGTTCCAGGACTCGCTCGACTCGTTCCAGCTCTTCCGCGTCACCAACGCCAATTCTATCCTCAAGCCAATGGTGGATTTCCGATTCCGAAAATCGCCATTCATTGTTAACCCGACGCCCTGGAATTTTTCCACGGACAGCCATTTTGCTGACTTCAGCGGGTGTGATGTGCAAATAGAGTGCTAATTGGTCGATGTCGAGGTCTTTACTGGCCATACTAAATTACGAATCTACGTCGGAACAAAACGGTTTAAGTAATGGGAAAATTGGATTTTCGGTCGAAACAGCATACGGCGGTCGCTGCGAGTGTAATAATAGTGCCTTTCCGGTGGTACCCGAAAAACTTCCTCTACGAGAACAATTCCTAATGATTTCACGAACTTTCCACAAAAATTTGGATTCCGCCCCAGCCTCGCAACCAAAAATGGATCGACGCACCATTCTGCGAAGTGGTGGACTACTGGCTGGAGCATTAGCATGCAGCAGCTTTCCATTATTGAAGAGCGCGCTGGCAAGTCCAGCCCTCGCAAGCAATCTCAAGCTTGGGTTGCAGCTTTATTCCCTTCGCAAATTCTCCGTGGATGCGGCACTCCAACACGCTAAGGATCTCGGATTTGAGCAAGTGGAATTCTACAGTGGAATGCTTCCACTCAATTCGACCGATGAAAAAATTGCCGAGGTGGTGGGTAAAGTAAAAGCGCTTGGCCTGACCATCTCTGCGCACGGAGTGAACGGTTTTGGCAAAGACTTCGAAGCCAATCGTCGCGTTTTCGAGTTTGCGAAAAAAGTTGGACTCAAGACCATTACCGCGGGCCCAACACCGGAGGCGTTGGACAACTTGAACGACTTGGTCAAAGAGTTCAATATCCGCATCGCAATCCACAATCACGGACCCAAGGATCGATTCAACAAAGTGGCCGATCTGCTTCGCGCCATCGAAGGAAGAGACGAACGCGTCGGAGCATGTGCTGACCTGGGACACTACATCCGATCTGGCGAAAAGCCAGTCGAAGTCATCCGGTCCTTAAAGGGCAGACTCTTTGGAGTTCATTTGAAGGACTTTGCGACGATGGAGGACAAAGCCAAAGGAGTCCTGCTTGGTCAAGGACACTTGCAGTGCGACGCAGTCTTTGACGCAATGGTTCAAGCCAAATTTCCTGCCGACGGTGCGTTGTCCCTCGAATACGAAGAGAATGAAGATAACCCCATCGAGGATATCAGGCAGTGTGTTGCGACCGCCAAAAAAGCCCTAGCATCCCTCGCATCCTAGTGCGCAATCCCACAGGTTGAGCGGGAGCTTGCCTCCCCTCAACCTTGTTTTGGTGCACTATGGAGCTGCGCGCGGGGTGCGTGAACTCCCTAGTACGCCAAAACGGTGTCCGTCGGAGACAAGCTCCGAGCGGACGCTCCCGTCGGAGACAAGCTCCGAGCGGACGCTCCAACCCTCATCCCTCATCCCTCATCCCTCAACCAACCCGTGTCCGCAATAACCCAAGAAGATAACACCGCGGATCTACTGATCCAACTCCGAGGGTTCGTGCTTCGTTCCAACCTGATCACTGCGGGTCGATTCGTTCTGATCGGCTGCGCTGGTTGGCTCGGATTCATGTTGGTAGCGATGTTTGTGGACTACCTCTCCGAATTGTCCGCGTTCGAGCGATGGTTCTGCAGTCGTTTTAGTGCGATCGGCGCTTTAGTTGCCGTCGTGACGCTTTCCTATCGATCGATTCAACGAACCTCGAATGGCAAATTGGCATTTCGAATCGATGAGTCGCAAGGGACAGGCGGCCAAATTACGACAGGTTGGGATTTGCTCCGTAGGGTCGAAGCGTACGATTCACCTTTGACGACCCGATTTGCTCAACAAGCGATTCGGCAATCGATTCGATGTCTTTCGCGAATCCATCCGGAGACCGTACTCCCGCTGAGCACTATCAAAAGACCCGCTTGCGCAGGTGCGGCTGTCCTTTCCCTGACCGCAGTCCTTTCCCTAATTTTCCCATCCCTCGCTTGGACTCAGTTCAGACGATTCGCTTTTCCCGCCACCGAGACGGCGCCGTTCACTGGAGTCGTTATCACTTTAGACAAGACTAAGCACAGCCTTCGGTATGGCGATGATGCGAAGATTATCGCAACTGTGTCTCGAAAAACCACTGAACGGTTGGAGCTTGTGACAATTACGAAGGACGGAAAGGAGCGAGTCCTCCCAATGCTCCCTCGCGGTGAAGCCAAATGGCAAGCGTTGTTGACCGATGTCAAAGAGCCTGCCCAGTTTTTCGCTCGATCCGGCCGAACACATTCAGAGACAGGCGAACTCGATGTCCAGTTAACTCCGAAAATCCTAGATTCCATTGTAAGGATTACTCCACTTGCTTACACCCGTCAAGCTGTTTACGAAGGCAAGATCCCAGAGTCCGGGATCTCTGGCCTGGAAGGCACGCAAGTAGAGTTTTTTTTGACCAGCAATCGTCCCTTGAAGAACGGGCGAATGAAAATTCAATACGAGGACAATAGCCAACGTTTCGTCGACTTGACGGTTAACTCTACGGAGAACAGGCGAACGGATATCGTCGCTTGTCGGTTTGCTTTAGATCGAGAGGGCAAATTCGATATCAAGGTGACGGATGTCGACGGACTACAGTCAACGGACTCGGTTATTGGAAAGATTGTTCTCAACACGGACCAGCGACCGATCGTTCGTATTCTGGAACCACGTCCATTTTCACTTGCGACCCCCGATATCGATCTGCCTATTTCGATTTCAGCCGAAGATGATTTCGGAATCACTCAACTGAGACTATATCGGAGCCTCAACGGTTCTGCAGCACGTTCGATCGATTTGGCCGTAGACGAATCGGCCCGAGCCAATGCTGTCTTGCCGCTTCCTCTTAAGCGATTCGGGCTTCTTCCCGGTGATGAAATCGATTTATTTGCAAGAACGGAAGATAACGATCCCAACGGACCCAAAGGGGCCGAATCGCCCAAGACAACTATTCGAATCATTTCCATAGCTGAATTCCAAGAGCGTATGCTGGAACAGCGTGGGGCCGAGGCCCTAGCGGCCAAATACGAAGCGGCCCAACGACAACTGGAAAACGTTTCGTCCGCCATTGCCGAGGCACAAGCTGCTGCGGAAGAGGCAGCCGCGGATCCTAACAACGAAGCCTTGCAGCAAGCACTGCAAGAAAAACTGAATGCGGCCGAGAATGCTGCAAGAACTGCGGCAGAGGCGATCAGCAAACTCGCTCAAAACCCAATGGATATCGACATCGACCGCGAGCTTTCCGAGATGTTGAACGAAATGGCCAAGGAGTCAGCAGAAACCGCAAGTAAATTGAATCAAATGGCCCAGGACCAAGCCGGGCAACGACCCTTGAGCGAGTCCGAGCAAGCTTCATTGAACGAACTTCGAGAAAAGGTCAAATCGGATCGGAATGAACTTCAGGACGAAGCAATCGACCCCTTGAATGAGCTGAGCAAGACATTGCCATTAATGCAAGACAAGGAACGGTTCGACGAATTGGTAGAACGCCAAAAGGAGTTGGCTGAACGCATGCAGTCGTTAGCCGACGCGGACCCGAATGATCCATCGAACGAACGCCGGATGATGGAAATGGAGGCGGCTCAGGAAGAACTTCGACAGGAGCTGAATGAGCTCGCGCAGAGCATGCAAGAGAACGCCGATCAATTACCTGACACGGAAGAGTTTGCACCGCTCAAGCAATCGGCACAGCAACTGGCTCAAGGGATTCAGCAGAGCGGTG
>JANMHA010000409.1:0-9604 GCA_031374925.1 Pirellula sp.
GATTGAGTATTAGCTAGGTCGGAGTGATTTTTTGGGAGGCGATTCGCCTTGGCTGTTCCGACAAGAGGGACCGCGAGTCGCGGAGCGACGTCGCCCACGTAGGTCAGTCGCTCCGCCGACTGACGTCCTGGCTGTACCCGACGCGATGCATGATTGAGTATTAGCTCGGTCGGAATGATTTTTTGCGAGGCGATTCGACTGGGTTGTTCCAACAACACGTACCGCGAGTCGCGGAGCGACGTCGCCCACGACGATTCACTTTTTCCAAACTTGTTACCAAATGGCGTTTGCCGTTGGGACGCAGTTGATCATAATCGGGCCATTCTGTGACCAGCTAGTGCCTGCGTTTTGCGTAGAAACTTAGGGGAGTAGCAGAACTAATTTAGAACGATACCAATAGGCTCTTTCCTCTCGAGAACTCTATGTCTGGTTATGGTTGTCCGTTTGGGCTTCGCACGCTTTTTGCCTTTGTTCTGTTGGCATTTGTATTTTCGCGGTCGAGTGCGTTTGCCGAGGAATCACGAGCGTTAAATGCTGGTGATACAGCCTGGGTACTTGCCTCTACGGCCCTAGTACTCTTCATGACTATTCCTGGGCTAGCGCTTTTCTACGCTGGACTGGTGAGGTCTCGCAACGTGCTCAGCCTGTTGATGCAGTGCCTTTCGTTGACTGCGGTGCTCAGTTTGATCTGGGTCATTTGCGGCTACAGTTTCGCGTTCGATACGACCGGCATCACCAAAGGTAGCATCAATCTCCATTCGTTTGTTGGCGGATTTTCGAATCTGGGTTTAATGTCGATGACCCCTGACACGTTGAAAGGAACGATTCCGGAAATGCTCTTCGCGAGCTATCAAATGACGTTTGCTGTTATCACGCCCGCGTTGATGATCGGTGCCTTTGCCGAACGAATGAAGTTTGCGGCCGTGCTGTGGTTTTCATCCCTGTGGCTGCTGGTGGTGTACGTTCCTATCTGTCATATGACCTGGGCCGATGGGTTGTTCGCAGACTGGGGTGTCATGGATTTTGCTGGCGGGATTGTTGTTCACATCACCGCCGGATGTTCAGCACTTGTGGCGTGTATTATGGTTGGACCACGCTCCGGATATCCATTGTCTCGAGTGCCACCGCACAATATGACCATGACGTTCACGGGAACCGCCATGCTTTGGGTGGGCTGGTTTGGTTTCAATGCGGGAAGTGCACTCGCGGCCAATGGTACAGCTGCCTCCGCGCTGCTGGTGACACATATTTCCGCATGCGTCGCAACCGTTGTTTGGATGGGAATTGAATGGATCAAGCTTGGTAAGCCGGGGGTACTGGGTGCTGCTACAGGTTCTATTGCTGGATTGGCTGCGATCACGCCTGCGTCCGGTTTCGTGGGACCACTTGGAGCGTTGGCCATCGGTGCGGTCTCAGCCGTTGCATGTTTTGTGTGTGCGACCACCGTGAAAAAGAGGTTTGGATACGATGATTCCTTGGATGTCTTTGGAGTTCATGGCGTCGGTGGAATCGTGGGGACGCTGATGGTAAGCATTTTTGCAGCAAGCGCGTTCGGAGGTGTTAAAATGAACCTCGATATAGGTCATCAGTTGACTGTGCAATTCTTGGCAGTAGTCATTACGGCCATCTATTCTATTGTTGCCTCCATTGTACTTTTGAAGATTACGCAGTTTGCTGTCGGTTTACGCGTGACCGGGGTTGCTGAGCAGCAGGGATTAGACTTAACCGAACACGAGGAGAGCGGCTATTCCCATTAGTGCCATCTTCGTTTGTCGTCATTGAGAGTATCTCCTCCAACACGGCCACCTCCGCGAAAGTCTTCTTGCCATCAATGCCTAACCTGCACTTACGACCAGCGTCATGTCCGAGCCGTTGTACTGAGGCGTGATCTTAAGACCACTTGCCAGCCCGGTGACATTCACGGTAGCAAATGTTCCGATTTTTGAGGCGTACGTCAGTACCTTGAAGCTGCTTCCGATGGCCGGTGTGTAGCCGGCAGCGAATTGCACGTCGAGCGTGCCGGCGAGCGTAGCGGCACCGGTGACAGCAACCAGGCCGAACGTATCAATCGCAGTGCCTCCGATATCGATACGTGTCGTTCCTGTCGAGGCCTGTGCAAACGTGCCGGTGAACTCGACCGAACTTCCAGCACCGGCGGATACAATTCCGGAGTTTGGCGCCGCCAAGTTGGCAATACGCAGAATCGCGCGGTTGACCGCAGAAAGTGTCCCCTCGTTCGTAATCGGCGCCGCGGTGAAACTGAAGAGTTCGCTCGGCAGTTCGGGGAACGGGAACTGCTGATCGGCGATGATTTGGCCGCGATTGGTGAGCGGCATAGCGAAGGTCGCGTTGACCTTGCGTCCTCTTAGAACCACATCGGCCCCAAGCGTTACGCTCGGTGGCCCGCTGGTTCCTGTGATCGTCGAGGTGCCGCCACTAGCGAGACCCAAGTCAAAATCCCCACCGCGGATAATCAGCGGAACTCCGGCGTAGAGCGTTGCATGGCCTAATTGCAATATGCCCACACCAGTTACTTTCCCTTTGAAATCGATGTCCCCGGCGATGGCCAGTGCTGATCTGAAGAATGTTGTGTTGCCATTGACGGTTACATCTTTCAAAAGTCCTGGAGTCGACGATGATCCGGTGCCAAACTTGGCGGTCGCGTCAACTTGGATCGTGCCACCGACAATTCTGCCATCGAGGACATACCATTGCGATGTTGGGCCGATCACTAGCGTGGCGCCCGTATTGTCGAGCTCAAAGTCATCTTGGAAATAGACCACCCCACCTGTGACATTCATATTGCCCAAGTCAGCCGTCTTCGCTTTGCGGTTATTGCCGCCGGAAAAAGCACGGAATGCCAGTAGGCCGTTGGATTGGTTGATGACGCCCGTATTTTTCCAAGCGAGTATCCCCTCGAGAACCTGCGTATCAATATTCAGCGTGCCGCCGCTGACATTGATCTGCCCCTCGTTGGTGAATGGGCTAAAGGCATTTAGCGTTCGAGTGGCGCCCAGAGTAATTGTTCCACGATTGATGAATTGCGTGATAGCATTCGCACTAGGAAGGCCTCCGAGTGAAAGACTCGAGTTAGCATCAATGACAATTGTGGCATTGCTGATGAAATTACCGAAAATCGTTTCGCCGCCTCCGCCACTGCTGCCGCTGCGAATGGTGAGTGTCGAATCCAACGTGACCGGCCCCCCCGTGATCGCTTGAAGAGCAGCACGACCGACAGTGTTGTAACTCGAAGGTAGAAACTGAATCGTCCCGCCGGAAACTGCCTGGGGGCCTCCAACGAAAGTCATAGAGGCGAGCCATTTATAGAACGAGATCGTCCCGCGCAAAGTCAGGCCTTGCTCGACACTCACATTCATAGTTCGGAAGGATTTATCACCTTTGATGGGATCGGTATAGAACTCACTAGAATTGAAGTCCCCTTCCAGTGTGACACCTACGAGCGTGCCGTTGAGAAACAGTTCGGCTAAACCCGACTTGACGATTGTTCCCCCTAGGGTCCGGCCACCAAAAGAGAAAACACCGACCGTATTCGAATAGGTAAAGGTCCGACCGGTGTTGTCCAACACCCCGCCCGCGATGATGATTCCGGTATTGGGAATGTTTGCGACATCCGCGCTCGTGTAGGAGCCGTAGATCGTCAAAAGCGATTTATCGTTTGTGATCGTACCCGTATTGGAAAAGACATGATTGACGCTAGAAAAGTTCCCGTAGACATTCACAGTCGTATTGACGAGCTCGATTGTGCCTGCGTTCGTAAAGTTCGTTGTGTTATCCTTTCCGAGCGCTCCCCCGCCAAGACCGTCCCTTTGCTGCCCGCTGCTGATTTTGATCCGACCGGTCGCGGTGTTGACAAAAGTCTTGTCCTCGATCGACAACGAGCCACGGTCTAGCGTGTTAATCGTGCCGTAGTTGGTGAACGACTCGGTTCGCGTAAACACTCCGAACCTAGTCGCTGGGGTGGAAGCGAGCGCCGTGATCGTCCCGCGATTGATGACGCTTAGCAAACCGGATCCAAAGGAGTCGCCGTTGCCAGAATACATTTGGACCTGGGCCCGGAGTGTGAAATCCTGACCAATGGTGAGCGTCGAATTGCCAGCAGACAAGATATTCATCAGCGCGGATGCCGGAGTGGCGCCGGTCGTGACGATGGTTCCTGATGACCAGGTCTGCGTTCCATCCACCACCATTCTAACATTCGGCGCGCCAATCGTGAGCGTCCCTTCTATCGCAAGGCCACCTGCGACCCGCAAAATGGTACCCGCTTCGTTGATCGTCACGTCTGTCTGTAAGGTAGCCGCGACGAGTCGGCTTTGGCGGCCAATCGTTAGCCCCTCGCCACCAACGCCGCGCAGCACCGTTCCACTGAGCGTTGCAAATAGGTTCGAAAAACTGCTGGGATCCGGTCCACGCAACAAAAACGTGTTATTGACTTGGATGGTGTCGGTAACGTTGAGTTGGCCGCCTGTAATTTGGAAGCGCTCATTGGAAACAACGCTATGAACGGTGATCACGCCCGTACTAAGCGTGATTTGCGCGTCTGTCGGCACGTCGATCTTGACGTCGTCGGTCGTGGCGGGAACCCGTGGCAAGTTCGTGGCCACATCGCGCCAGTTGCTAGCATCAGCCCACTGGCCGCCCGCTTCGTTCACCCAGCGTATCGTCGGAGCGAACACTGCGGCCGCCACCGTGAACGTCGAGCTGACGTCGGCCGCACCGAGCGCATTGCCCGCGCGGTCCTTTACCGCAGCCGCATGCGTGACGAACGTGTATGCCCCCTGGGCCAGCGGCGGATAGAGAATCTCGATTTGCGTATCACGCTGCCGCAGGTCCATGGAGATCGGACTGATCGGCCCGCTGGGCCCTTGCAGGACGAAATTGGCGGGAACGACCGTCGAGCGATCGAGTGCTTCCGAGAACTTTATCGTCACCTTGCGGCGCGAGATCGGTTGGGTGCTGCCGTTGGGGGGATCGATCGCGCTAATCGTCGGTGCCGTAGTGTCGGCCAGGACGTCAATCACGATCGGGGCTGACAACGTGCTGTTGCCCCCGGTGTCGGTGGCGCGCACCTGCAGGACCGCCTGGTTGCCGGTCTGGGCGATAGTGGGTAGCACGGTCGTCAGCTCGTAGGGGTACGACAATTCCGTCCGCACGACCGTTCCATCAACCAGCAACTCGACCTTACGTACCTGCACATCGTCGGTGATGCGATTGCCGAGGGTGATGGTCGCCCCCTCAAACAGTTGGACGCCCGCTTGGCTGGGGTTAATGTCACCCGCAAGCGGATTGAGACCGATCGTAGGCGGCGTGAGGCCGGTATCGCGCTGTAGGAAGTTCACCAATTGCAGACCGCTTGCGCCATCCGCGACATAGGCGAGTCCCGAGCTGAGCGCGATCGCCTGGCCAAAGGAAGGTAACGTGAACCGGGTAAAGATCTGATTGGTGTTATTCGGATAGGGCGTTTGCAGGACGATCGCGCTCCCGCCTGGATTGACAAAGCCGGCAACCACGGCAAGCCCCGAGCCGTTGAGCTCGATGTCGGCAGCGCCCCCTTGGGCAATGGTCGCGGCGCTCGTGATGATTTCGGGGGTTAGCGGGTTCGCCACATCGACCGTAACGACCCGGTCGCCGGCCGGAATCCAGACCACGTCGCTTCTCACTCGAACTGTCTCGACAATTGGCCCAGCCGGAGTCTGAATGATGATGTCTTTGAGTCGTTCTATGTCGTTCGTGAAATAGGGATCGCCCGCAGCGGTGATGCCGGGCAAAACCACGGAGCCGCGCGCCGTCAGGCCGGCGGTAGAGATGTCGAAGATTCGCAGGAGGCGCTGACTGGAGGCCGTGTCGAGGAGGGTGGCGTACAGCCGGTCGCCGCTGCGCGACATTCCCAGAACGCGCTGCGTGCCGAGGTCGAAATCGGAGCTTAATTCACCACTTTGCACGTCAAAGGCGCGAATCTTGCCGCCGACGCCGACATAAACGATGCCATCATAGAGTTCCACCGCCGCGACCGGGTCCGTGCCTTCGTGCGGCAGCGTGCGGAGTAAGGTCGGCCGAGACGGATCGGCCACATCGATCAGATGGACGCCGTTGGTTGGGCTCGAAGCCGCCAGGAGTTTGCGGACCACATCGAGCGACAGGTTGTTGATGACGCCCGGCGCTGAGAGCTGCGAAATGGTAATGGGGCGCGCGAAATTGTTGACATCGACGATCGTCAGACCTGAGTTCCCCGAGGCGACATAGGCCAACGAACGCGACGGATCGCGAAAATCGGCGGCCAGTTTGATATCCAGCGCCGTACTGCCGGTCGGCAGCGCGGAGACGATGCCGTTGGCTGAAGGCCTGTCGTCCATCGGATTCAACCCGCTGTCGAGCTCCGCAAAATCGTTCGTGCCATCGGCGTCGGTATCGAGCTGGTTGGGATTGGTTCCGATGGCGAACTCAATATCATCGGGCAAGCCGTCGCCATCGGTATCGGGAGCAACGCTGGGTGCGAACCCCCAATTGTTTGTCAGGGTCGGGATGCCCGAGGCGCTGGTGAACTGGTTGCCACTCGAAATGAGCCCGCTCATCGGGTCGTAGGTAGTGACCAAGATTCCAGTTGAGGCTGGCAGGAAGAACTCCCAGTGGCCAGCGTCGTCGCTTTTGGTACGTAAATCGGGCAAGTTGTTGTTGTAACTGAGCATGTCGCCAACTACGACATAGTCGTTGCCCAGGTCAAGCCCTTCGTAGGTAAAGTAGTTGTCGTTGGTAATGACTCCCGTGGCGACGACTGGCACCCGCAGCAGGGGCTTCCGGGGATCGTTGCTCAGCACATCAAAGGCCCCAGGCCGCAGGCCAGTTTTGCTGGCTCGGAAGCTCATGGCGATGCCTGTTGATTCTCCCGGCGCCAGCGTAATTGGGGCCGCGAGTGCGGGTGTCATCCATTCGCCGAATCCCTGCCCAGCAGCGACACGTATCTCGGTGATCGTGAGCGGCGCTGAACCGACGTTGGTGAGCTTCGGATGGTTGTCTCTACCGGCAGCGGAGAAGCTGGTCAGCTCACCGACACGAACGCCTTGCAGGTTGTTGTAGAAGTCGAGCTTGATGCTCGGGGTACTGGGAGGGTGGCCGTCGCCGATCAGATCAAACTCACCTCGAAAACCATCGACGTCCGAATTGATCGAGAGCGTGCCCTCATACGAGAGGATCGAGTCGGGGGCGAAGGTGACGTCGAAGTCGAGCGACTTGCCTGGCGCCACAACGGTGACTGGGATTGTCGGCAGGGAAAAGACCGCGTTCCCTTTGGTGATGCCGACGCTGCGAACGGTTGCGTTTTCGCTGCCGAGGTTCGTAAGACTGAAATGGCGTACCGAGGGAACGAACGTGGACGCTTGTCCGAAATCGGTAGTGTCGGGAATGAGTTGGGAACCCTCGTCAAAGAGCTCCAGGAGCGATCCACCACTTATGGTGAAGTCAAAAGGATCGAGCGGCTCGTCTCCTTCCTTCAAAATTACATCTCTAGAAAAGTTGAGTTTCCTTCCGGAAGCAGCTAACTTAATCAAGAAACTGATATACGCTTGCGCGTCGCTAATCGTCCAGTCCCCGCGCGCTCCGAATCGCAAGCCGGCACCAGAAACCTTGTCTTGAAACTTCAAAGGCACTCCGGCATTGCCGGAGTTCATGATATCGGTAGAGCTGGATTCCCTGGGACTGGTAGGAGTGGGAAACGTGACGGTGTCGAACGTGACTTTGCGATCAAACCCGCCTAGCACTGAGGGCGACGCGGTGACTATAAGATTCCCGGTTCCAAAACCTCTCAATAGCGGAAGACGGGCTCCGCGAAGCATCTGTGGTATCCCGCTGGTGTCTCGGTCGGCAAATCTAATTTCGAAGGGGCCGCCATCAAGACCTTCAACGCGCACCTGCTCCGGGATATCGCGGAATGTTGGTAGTTTTTGGAGCGCCTCCTGAACTTCAAGGGCGCTGGCATCCTGTGCAATAGGGTCGGTTCGCTGTGGAATTGTGCCGGTCAACTCACCGGCAAAATCAAGGACAAATGTGTCGCCCGGTGCTCCATCCGATAAGACTAATCTCTGGACCTCATCGACAAAATTCACGGCGGCAAGATTTGAACTGTGGGGCAATCCCAAGGCGTGGCCCAGTTCATGCGCCGCTGTGAAGCCGAGTTCTTGCGTCACGATGTCGAAGGGTGCGTCCCAAAACGGGTAGAAAAATTCGAAGTGGTTGTCAACGTACGCTTCAATGCCAGTCGGGCCACCGTTTTGGCCCTTATGCTCTATATCTCGTGCTTCCGCGAGTAGATAGCTTTGCTGGGCTGGATTGAATTTCGTTCGTGTCCGAACCAAGTCCTCCAATTTCTCGTACCCGACCGACACGCCCACATCGAGGCCAAAAAGATCACGTGCCGAAGAGGTCCAATTGACGTTGTAATCAGCGCCAGGCAGGCCTTCTGGGTGAATCACGATCTCGCCTCGATCGACAAACGACTGAAACGCATCATTAAAAACGTGGAATGCCGCGTCAGCAAACTTGCGACGATCCGCGTCCGTGAAGAACATGGCATACTCGTTAGGGGAAATGCGCGATGTGGCGTCGTTCACATTCCAGTCGATTCGCTCGCCGAAGTTGCCACCGGTATGGACGACGTCCAGCTTCACCGGCAGCTTAGCCGGAGTTGAGTTTTGCAGTGGAATGGTAACCAAATATCTCCGGAAGACTCTTGTTTTGCCTTTGTTCGGACCTGTCGCTACGATTTCTACGTCGTTGCTTGCAGTTACGGTAACACTGCCAGGACCACCCGTGACCGCTTCCAATGCTGTCTGCACTTCGCGGTCGGTGGAAGCCATGGTTAATTCACTCGTGCGCGGCTGGGTGCCGTATTCCAGCTTGAATTTCATCATGGAATTGTCGACATCAGGGCGTTCGATGTAGGCCAATTCCACCTGTTGCCTCGTTTGTCCATTGACAAGCTCGTCAAGAAGTCGCTTGAGTTCGTTCTCCAGTCCCGGCATATTGAAGTACAGGTCTTTAGGGGCGACGCCCGAGCCAATGAGAGTCAAAAAGGGATTGAAGGACGATCGGGTGACTATCCTGGAATTCGGTTCAGGCGTTTTGATAGAGAGAGTTCCCAGCCGGTCCTTGGCAGTCTGTGTTGGGTCAAATGTCAAAACGCTACGCGGAGGGAGTGGCTCCATCTCGATACGGTAGTGCGGATTGGCAGGATCTGCTGCCACGTACTCTAACTTGGGAAACGCTGCCGGGTCCCCACGGAATTCCACTGGCCTAGTACGCACGTGCCCGCCGGCGCCGTCATTGATGGTGGGCGCAAAGCGGAGGATGCCGTCCGAAGGGTTGTCGTCCATGGCGTCCACATAGCGGTAGGCATAGTAGTCGCCCGATTGCGGCAGAGGCTCCTTAACGCCGAATTTGGAAACCTTCGTCACTTCCAGGTGATACTTGACACCGATCAACTCGTCATTGGTTAGTTTTAGGATGTTTCGCGTCTTGATCGTAAAATCGAAATTGGCTGTTACCCCGGGAAACAACTTAAAGACGGTGTACTTCAATCCGTCAAGATAGTCGT
>JANMHA010000417.1:0-1853 GCA_031374925.1 Pirellula sp.
TAGGATCGGACTTTCGGAAACCACGCGATATTGAATGGCTAGTAAGCACATCGCAACATCAGCACTTTCTATGGTTGGAGTTTACGAATCGAGCCGTGCGTAAAGGCAAAAAATCACACATACAAAGTGCAATCCTGCGGCCCGCAAGTTCCCTAAATTTAACGTCCCGATATGCTCGCAGTCACCCCCCAAAAGGATGTCTGGAGGTAAATTGTTGAATACTTGTCAATAAAATTAGGGAGCCTAATCAGTCGGCAAAAAGTGTTGCCATCTTGTTTTGCCTAAGCCGCAAAGCTTATCGTTCGGGCGAGAATTAACCTCGCCAGTGGAAGTATGTCACTGATTGTCTTTGCTGCTATACTCTCCCACCTGATAAAACGTTGGGTTTCAAACCGTAGTGGCATGACGGTCACCGTCGTGATTGCTCGTTGAAGAACACCCAGCGACGCTTGTGACCGTCCTTTTCCAACCTTCCATTTGCACATCTTGTCGTCAAATCCACCCATCATTGTCACCGAAAACTCCATTAGCTTAAGCGGCCGCAGTCGGGTTGGGACTTGCCCCGACGTCACAATTGCCGCAACCGGATCGTACGTTCCATCGCAGGTTGTAACCAACGAGGACCTAGCGGCACTTGGCTGTGATAGCAATTGGATCGTGCAACGCACCGGTATTCATCAGCGTCGCAAAGCTAGTCCTGATCAAGCTTCTAGCGATCTAGCTTACGAATCAGCAATCAAGTGCTTGAGAAACGCGGAAGTCGAAACGGCGGAGGTAGATCTCGTGATATGCGCAACGATGACCCCCGATCACGTCACGCCGTCGACAGCTTGTCTCCTGCAGCGACGGTTGGGTTGCATTGCACCCGCGTTTGATGTCAGTGCCGCTTGTTCTGGTTTTATGTTCGCCTTGGTTACTGGCGCGCAGTTTGTTCGAAACGGTTCTGCTCGCAATGCGCTTATCATCGGTTGCGAGGTGATGAGCCGAACCGTAGATGAGCACGATATCAAGACGTACCCCTTGTTTGGTGACGGCGCAGGAGCCGCTTTGTTGCAACCCTGTCTATCGGATCCAAAAGAAACGTCCGGACTGATCAGTTTTACTTTGGGATCCGAGGGAGACACCAACGCACTGTGCATTCCAGCTGGTGGGTCGAGAGAACCGACCACCGTCGAATCGTTGAACGGCGGTCGGCAATACCTGGCGATGGACGGAAGGACAGTCTTCAAATGGGCTGTTCGGATCGTAGCGGACAGTTCTCGAGATGTGTTGGAGGCCGCAGGCTTATCACCAGAGGATGTTGATCTTGTGATTCTCCATCAAGCCAACATCCGAATCATCGACGCGGCCGTCAGTCACTTCGACATCGCGAGGGAAAAAGTTTTCGTGAACCTCGACAAATACGGGAACACATCGGCGGCTAGTATCCCGATGGCGCTCGACGATGCAAATCGCCAAGGACTTCTAAAGCGGGGCGACATCGTTTTGCTCTGCGGTTTCGGCGCCGGCCTTTCATGGGGAACTGCGCTGCTGCGTTGGTAGTCACGTCCCATCCGAGTCGCTTTGACTCAAACTCCCGAGGAATCACTCCACACGTCAGTCTACGACCGCATCCAAGCCATCCAAGGGGCTATCATTCCTTCCGCCGCTGCCGAATTGGTTGCAATCGAAACGTCCGAAGCGGGGCGCATTCTGCGAACTTCAACCCCAGCCCAACTCCGAAAAAGAAACACAGCCGCCAAGAAACGCCGAGGCCCCTCCATTCTGCGAGACGCTTGGCTTTCCCCTCTAACAATCAACGAACGAAGCAACGTCGGACCGCAATCCAGTAAGTCCGGCGTACGCGCGAGCGA